>DLQO01000003.1:0-12882 GCA_002478765.1 Flavobacteriales bacterium UBA7430 | reverse complement strand
TCAACGATTTGCCCTTTTTCTAGGACAAAGATGTGATCCGCTTTACGCACCGTCGCCAAGCGGTGGGCAATCACTAAAGAGGTTCTGCCGGCCATGAGCTTGTCTAAGGCTTCCTGAACCAGTTGCTCAGACTCAGAATCGAGAGCTGAGGTGGCCTCATCCAAGATTAAGATTTTCGGATTTTTCAAGAGGGCTCGTGCAATCGCTATGCGCTGTCTTTGTCCGCCCGAAAGTTGAATCCCACGATCCCCTACCAAAGTGTCATAAGCCTCAGGGAATTCACTGATGAATTCATGCGCATTGGCCTGTTCTGCGGCTTTTTGAATTTCTTCTTCGCTGGCCTCCGGCTTTCCGTAGGCAATGTTTTCTTTAATGCTTCCACCAAACAACAAGATGTCTTGAGGTACAATGGCGATTTGCTTTCTCAAATCAGTGAGCGGAAGCTGTGTGATGTCTTTGCCATCGATCTGAAGTTCACCCGTATGATTTTGGTAAAAGCGCATCAGTAACTGGGTGATGGTGGATTTACCCGCTCCCGAAGCGCCTACCAGGGCTACCTGTTGTCCTTTTCGGATGTTTAGGTTGATGTCTTTGAGTACTTCCACATCCACTCGGTTGGGGTAGTGGAAGGATAGATTTTTGAATTCGATGTTTCCTTGAATTCGATGTTTTAGCTCCCCCTGGGTATGTTCTTCAGGCGTTTCGTCCAAAATCTCCATCAATTTTTCGGTGGCACCAATGGCTTTTTGGATTTGTGCATACAAGTCAGCAATACTCCCAATGCTGGCGCCAATGAATATGGTGAGCATGAGGAAGGAGGTCAGGTCGCCCATACTCATATCGCCTTGATGAATCAGTCGTGCACCGTACCAAATAACGGCGGCTATGGCTCCAAAAATACCCAGTATGATGAATGAGGCAAAGGTGGCGCGAAGTTTCCCTCCTTTGATGGCGTAGATGACAATTTCTTCCGTTTTCTTTTGATACCGTAACGATTCGTAGATTTCATTGGCAAAGGCTTTTACGTTGCTAATGCCCTGTAAAGTTTCCTCGACAATGGTGTTGGAGTCGGCAATGTGCTCTTGAACGGTTTTGCTGTAAGCTCGTAGTTTGCGACCGATGATGACGGCAACAACAATAATGATTGGAAATATGGCGAGCATGAAAGCAGCTAGTTTGATGGAGGTGAAGCCCAACAAAATAGTTCCTCCCAGCACAATAATAATTTGTCTTAGGAATTCAGCACTTGTGGTTGTAAATGTTTCTTGTAGTAAAGAAATGTCAGAAGCAATTCGACTGTTCAGTTCGCCCACGCGTCTTTGACCGAAAAAAGTCATGGGCAGTCGGATAAGTCGATCGTAAGTCGCTTGACGCAATTTTGAGAGAAATTTTTCGGTAACTTGAACAAAGAGGACAATTCTGAAATAAGAGAAAATGGCTTGTAAAGAAAATAGTCCGAACAGATAAAGTGCGATTTCATTGATGCGACTCATAGAGCTTTTACTGGCGTCTACCATTTCTCCAATGAACATGGGGAAGATTAAAGAAGCAAAGCTGGATAGGATTAGGAACAGCAAACCTAACAAATACATGGACTTGTATGGCTTGATAAATTTAAAAATTCTAAGTGCCTTTTTGAAGCTCCCTTTCTCGAGTTTTATCTTTTCTTTTTTGTTATTTCGGCCTCCGAACATGTATATAATAGTTTGTTCTTGCAAAAGTAAGTTATTCCTCTCAGAAAAAAACCTATTTCTTGTTTGTCAGACAAAGAAAATGATTTTATATTTGCACACCCTCTTTGGGAACAAGAACATTAAGCTAGAGTTATGAAAAGAACATTTCAGCCTTCGAATAGAAAGCGTAAAAATAAGCACGGGTTTATGGACCGTATGGAATCTGTAAACGGTCGAAAAGTATTGGCTAGAAGAAGATCGAAAGGTCGTCACAAACTTTCCGTTTCCGATGAACCACGCCACAAGCGATAATTGTCCTATGGATGAAGAAATTAAGGTGTTATCTATTTTTAATAGTTAACACCTTTTTTATGAGCATACTAAATCGAAAATATTACCTTAGTCAACCCAGAATAAAAAGTACAAAATGCCCAAAAGAAGTTCTATTAACCACATTTTAATTATTGGTAGTGGCCCGATTGTGATTGGCCAAGCTTGTGAGTTTGATTACTCCGGTTCGCAAGCATCACGTTCGCTGAGAGATGAAGGAATTGAAGTTACCTTAATCAATTCAAATCCAGCAACGATCATGACGGATTCCGTTGTTGCCGATAATATTTATTTGAAACCTTTAACGGTAGAATCGATTGAAGAAATTTTAATCAAGCATCCTGATATTGATGCGGTACTCCCTACCATGGGTGGACAAACAGCTTTGAATCTTTGTATCGAAACCGATGACAAAGGGGTTTGGACAAAGCATGATGTAGACATCATAGGTGTGAACATCGATGCGATCAATATTACCGAAGATCGTGAGCAATTCCGAAATTTGATGCAGACGATTGATATTCCTATGGCGCCTCAGCGTATTGCGAAATCTTTCCTTTCGGGGAAAGAAGCGGCACAGCAATTTGGTTTTCCGTTATGCATTCGAGCTTCTTTTACTTTGGGCGGTACAGGAGCAACGATTGTTTACGATAAAGATGATTTTGAA
The DNA here is from genome assembly GCA_002478765.1 of Flavobacteriales bacterium UBA7430. Classification (GTDB taxonomy): domain Bacteria; phylum Bacteroidota; class Bacteroidia; order Flavobacteriales; family UBA7430; genus UBA7430. The sequence goes on along the minus strand of DLQO01000003.1, from coordinate 10,212 downwards.
AAGGCTTTAACTCATGGACTTCACAGTTCACCGATACACGAGGTGATTATCGATAAGGCCTTAATGGGCTGGAAAGAATATGAGTTGGAGTTGTTGAGAGATAAAAATGGAAATGTCATCATCATTTGCTCCATTGAGAATATGGATCCTATGGGTGTTCACACGGGCGACTCAATTACAGTTGCTCCAGCCATGACACTTTCTGATAGCACTTACCAGCGCATGCGCGACATGGCCATCAAGATGATGCGCTCTATCGGTGATTTTGCAGGTGGATGTAATGTGCAGTTTGCGGTTAGTCCGGATGAAAATGAAGATATTGTAGCCATTGAAATTAACCCTCGCGTTTCTCGATCTTCGGCCTTAGCTTCAAAGGCAACGGGTTACCCGATTGCAAAAATAGCGTCCAAGTTGGCCATCGGTTATTCTTTGGATGAGTTGTACAACCAAATCACCAAAACATCATCGGCGTATTTTGAGCCTACCTTGGATTACGTGATTGTGAAATTCCCACGTTGGAATTTCGATAAGTTTGATGGCTGTGACAGTACTTTGGGTTTGCAGATGAAGTCTGTAGGTGAAGTGATGGCCATTGGTCGTACTTTCCAGGAAGCTCTACAAAAGGCTTGTCAGTCTCTAGAGATTGGTCGAAACGGTTTGGGTGCAGATGCCAAATACTGGACCGATCAGGATCAGATATTAGAGCGTTTGAAATCGCCAAGCTGGGATCGTGTATTCCGTATTTATGATGCGATGCGATTGGGTATTCCTAAAAAGACCATCTATGAAATGACCAAAATTGATCACTGGTTCCTGAGTCAAATGGAAGAGCTGATTGTTTTGGAGCGTGAGATGGAGAAATACAACATTCAAGATTTGCCGCGACCGTTACTACTTGAGTCTAAAATGAAAGGATATGCAGATCGCCAAATTGCACACTTGGTGCGTTGTTGGGAGTCTGAGGTTCATGCCAAACGTTTGGAACAAGGCATCAACCGTGTGTATAAATTAGTGGATACTTGTGCGGCTGAATTCGAAGCACAAACCCCTTACTACTATTCTACTTTTGAAAATGAAATTGAAATCGACGGAAAACGATTTACTGAAAACGAGGTGGTGGTTTCCGATCGTAAGAAAGTGATTGTGTTAGGGTCAGGACCCAACCGTATTGGTCAGGGTATTGAATTTGATTACTGTTGCGTGCATGGGGTTTTAGCGGCCAAAGAAATGGGCTATGAAACCATCATGATTAACTGCAATCCAGAAACGGTTTCTACCGATTTTGATACGGCAGATAAATTATTCTTTGAGCCTGTTTTCTGGGAACACATCTTCGACATCATTAAGATGGAGAAACCTGAGGGTGTCATAGTTCAGTTGGGTGGGCAAACTGCATTGAAACTAGCTGAGAAGTTAGATAAGTACGGAGTTAAGATTATCGGGACCAGTTATCAGGCATTGGATTTAGCCGAAGATCGTGGACGTTTTTCAGAATTACTTGCTGACAACGATATTCCTTATCCTGAATTTGGTGTGGTAGAATCTGCTGATGAAGCACTCGATCTTGCCAAAGAGCTAAATTTTCCAATTCTCGTTCGCCCTTCTTATGTCTTAGGTGGTCAGGGAATGAAAATTGTAATCAATGAATCTGATTTGGAGCACCATGTTGTCAACTTGCTGAAAGGTCTGCCGGGCAATCGAATTCTTCTAGATCATTACTTGGATCAAGCCATAGAGGCAGAGGTAGATGCCATTTCTGACGGTGAAGAGGTCTACATCATTGGTATGATGGAGCATATCGAGCCATGTGGGATTCATTCGGGAGATTCCAATTCGGTATTGCCACCTTTTGATTTGAGCGATGATGTCAAAAATCAAATGACGGAGATTACCCATAAGATAGCACTTGCTACGAAAACAGTAGGGTTGATTAACATTCAGTTTGCCATTAAAAATGAGACTGCTTTCGTCATTGAAGCCAATCCAAGAGCTTCTCGTACGGTGCCATTTATAGCGAAGGCTTACCAAGAGCCTTATGTGAATTATGCCACCAAGGTGATGCTGGGTGCTAAACTTAAAGAGTTTAGCTTTAATCCGATCCAGAAAGGATATGCCATAAAAGTTCCGGTTTTCTCATTCAATAAATTCCCGAATGTGAACAAGGAATTAGGTCCTGAAATGAAATCTACGGGAGAAAGTATTTATTTCATTGATGACTTGCAAGATCCTTTCTTCAAGAAGGTATACAGCGAGAGAAATTTATACCTATCGAAATAAGGTACTGTATAATTTAAAATTCATTTAAAAAGTGCTCGCTATGCGGGCACTTTTTTGTTTTGGATTTGGTAAATTTGAACTTTCACCAACATTGTTTTACTTGTGGGACTTATAAAGACCGTACTTTTTATTGTTTTTTTCTACTATGCTTTCAAAATGATTGCTCGCTTACTTGCACCTTTTTTGATGCGTTATGCCGCCAAGAAGGTTCAAGAGAAATTCAAAGATCAGATGCATCAACAAAGGGGTGGTTTTGGACCGCAAGAAAAACCCAAGAAAGAGGGTGAAGTTCATTTGAAGTCCAAAAAATCATCCAAAGAAAAAATCAATACCGAGTCTTTGGGCGATTATGTAGACTATGAAGAGGTAGAATAGCCCCGATGTCGAATCTATAATCCTCATTTCATCATAAGGTGTGTTTTCTAGACCCAGCGACCAAATTCTTTCGAGTAATTTCTATTTTAAGCATTCGCGCTTTATTTGCCAAGAGTATTGCTCATTTTTTTATCTTAGGGGCATGCAAAATTTCAATTTAAAAAGTGCCCTTCCTCACGTAGCGGCACTCGTCGTATTTTTACTCGTTACCTTTGTTTATTTTCAGCCTCTTTTTCAGGGTGAAAAGATCTATCAGGGTGACATCGTTAATTATAGGGGGATGTCTCAGGAACTGATTGAGTATCGAGCTGAAACGGGCGAAGAGGCTCTTTGGACCAATAGAATGTTTGGCGGTATGCCTGCCTATCAAATTTCGCACCACACCCCATCTAATTTAACGCGTTTTGCCGACAGGCTCATTTCCTTCAACTTTCCTAAGGAAGCGTCTTTTGTTCTTATTGCATTCGTTGGTTTTTACATTTTGATGTTGAGCATGGGGCTTTCAGCCCCTATGGCCGTTGCTGGTGCTTTAGGATTTGGCTTGACGTCTTATCTTTTTATCATCATCGAAGCCGGACACAATACCAAGGCACATGCAATGGCTTATATGGCACCTGTTCTGGCGGGTATTCTTATTGCTTACAAAGGAAAGGTCCTTCGAGGCGCAGCCTTAACGGCTTTGTTTTTAGCCTTGCAGATACGCGCCAACCACCTTCAAATCACTTATTATTTGTTGATGATGGTACTCATCTTTGCTGTTTTTGAGTTGGTACATGCCGTTAAAGAAAAGAAAGTTACAGAATTTGTTAAGACGGGTTTGGTTTTGGTTTTTGCAGCACTATTAGCAGTAGGTGCTAATGTTGAGAAAATATGGACGACCTATGAGTATGGTAAATACAGTACCCGTAGCCAATCTGAATTGACCATTGACGGGCGTCAAGAGAACAAAACCTCAGGACTGAATAAAGATTATGCGACCAGTTGGTCATACGGAATTACGGAAACCTTTAATTTGATGATTCCCAATTTGATGGGTGGCGCTTCGAGCTCGGAGCTTTCCAAAGATTCCGAAGTCTATCAAGTTTTAAAAAGAAATCGTGTACCCAATGCGAAAAATATCATCAAAAGAATGCCAACCTATTGGGGCGACCAACCTTTTACCTCCGGCCCTGTTTATGTAGGTGCTGTACTTTGTTTCCTATTTCTATTGGGGGCTTTCTTGGTGAAGGGGCGCATAAAGTGGTGGCTACTCTCTTGTACGCTTTTGTCTTTTGCCCTAGCTTGGGGACACAATATGATGTGGTTAACGGATTTATTTCTCGATTATGTTCCTGGTTACAATAAGTTTCGTACCGTTTCTATGATATTGGTGATTGCTGAACTGACCATTCCTTTCCTTGCTTTTCTCGCGGTGAAGGAGCTTGTGTCAAAGTCACGAGATACTCATCAGGTTCAAAAAGCATTGAAGTATTCACTGGTTATTTCACTTAGTATCTGTGCTTTTTTCGCTTTTGTAGGGCCTTTGCTTTTTGATTTCACATCGAGAGCGGACGCCAATTATCCTGACTTTTTAGTTTCGGCCTTAGAAATGGATCGATCCTCTATGTTGCGCTCTGATGCTTTACGCTCATTGGCTTTTGTTTTACTAGCCGGATTTAGTGTTTATTTGTTCCAAGCTAAGAAGCTCAAACATCTTGGTTTTGCTGCCACATTAGCAGGACTAATACTGATTGATCTGCTTCCTGTGAATTTACGATATCTGGATGGTGGTGATTTTGTGAAAGCTCGGAAAATGGAACAACCTTTCCAAAAGACGGCTGCAGACATTCAGATTTTAGCGGATGAGGAATTGAATTTCCGTGTTTACAATACTGCAGAACGATTGGATGCAGGAGCAAGGACTTCTTATTTTCACAATAATATTGCCGGTTATCACGGTGCAAAGCTGAAGCGTTACCAGGAATTGATAGACCTGCAGATTGCGAGAGGGAACCCTTCGGTCATCCACATGATGAATACGAAATACATCCTTCGAAAGGGATCTACGGGAGATTTGTCAGCGACAATAAATCCGTCTAGACTTGGAGCTGCATGGTTGGTAAGTGACCTTAAGGTTGTTGAGAACGCCGATGAAGAAATGACCTTGTTGTCTTCTTTTAACCCCGCCAATGAAGTGTTGGTTGATCAACGTTTTGGTTTGACTCAAGGTTCGTTTTCCAAGTCGGGGAGTATTTCTTTGACTTCCTATCAGCCCAACCATTTAATTTATGATGTGAGTACTTCGGAGCCATCCTTTGCCGTATTTTCTGAAATTTTTTACGACAAGGGTTGGAATGCATACATCAATAATGAGTTAAATGAGCATTACAGAGTGAATTACGTTTTGCGAGGGATGCAATTACCCCAAGGAGTTTATCAAGTGGAATTTAAATTTGAACCCAAGTCGGTGGCTTATGGATCTTCTTTTGCTCTTGTGTGTTCGCTATTGATTTTTATTTTAATCATCGTTGCCGGTTTTAAACCCGGTTTAATTTCTAATGATTAGCTGTCTTTTTTTGCAGATTCTATGAGAGCTAGGAGGTGAAAAAATTGCGAACTTCACTTTTCATTTTATCGGCCAAAGTCAAATGATTTGAACGAACTTCTGCGTATTCAAAAAGTTCTTCGGAAAGTTTTGTGATGCGTCCCTTTGTTAGGTGATGTAAGCCGCTTACTCGAGCCAGTTTACTCATTAAATTTCGCTGCATAAAAGGTGCGCTCAGATTCGATTCGATTTTAAATAAATCAATAATTCCATTGAAACGATCTCTTTTGGCCTGATTGTTATTGAATCCAAAATCAATAAAAACAACGGGTGTTCCGAGAGCTATACAAGGCAAAGCACAGTGGATGAGCGAGGTAAATACCAGTTTTGCTTTTCCATATCGCTCTAGCATTTGTTGGGCTTGAGCCATTCTTGTCTCGGCATCTAAATGTTTTAAATCATCTGAAATATGACTCACAAATTTCACGTTGTTACGGTATGATTTAGGTATGATGTTTTTCACAACCGTTTCTCGGTAGTTCTTTGTGTAGTTGGTTCTTAAAACGTCTACAAAAAGAACCTCGTCACTTTTTTCTCTCTCATATTTAGGTAGGGTAAGCGTAAGGCAGCCAGAGAAGTAAGCATCCACACCGAAACTCTCAAGTAAATTTAACGTGTCGTAATCTCGACATCCAATGGGTTCATGTTGCTTGTAATATTCAATGGCTTTCTCTGTTGTCATTGTTTTTTTGTTTTTTCCAGAGATGTGAAATGACACAAACAAAGAGTCAACATTCTTTGAAGGAGGCCAATGTTTAGAATTCTCCATAAACCACCCGTTACAAAGGAGACGAGTTTTCTCAGGCAATTCATCAAGCTTCTCTCTGTTGCATAGTTCAGGCTGACTTACGAGAAGAGAGGCTGCATAGGTTTGTATATCATCTCCAATATTTGTGGATTCAGGGAAGTATATGATGCCATTTTGCATGAGGACTTATTGCTAAGAGTTAGTGTCTGAGTAATGATTGGTAAGAATACAATTAATTTCCATGATATTCAAAATCAGAATTTTCAAACATATTCGTTATTTGATTGAGATTTTTTTGTTTGAAAAAGATTAAATAAATGAATAAGTCTTGAAGGTGTATTCGGTAATCGAGGCGTTATCGAGAATGATAAATTCTTATTTTATATCCGTATTATTAGTTGAAAACTCTTACTATTGTAGCTGAGTTAAAATTTAGAGACCTTGATTCATCAAACCAAACCCCATAAAGAGCAGCGTGAACTTTTTCGGTTTAGCTTATTCAGCTACATCGGTGTTTTTGTAGGGGTGCTTTCTAATTTGTTTATTTACACTCAAAATCAAGAGTTTTTAGGCGTTTTGAGGTATACAGAAAGCATCGCTTTCCTTCTTTGGCCACTGATACTCATGGGAGCCTCATCAAGCTTAATAAATTTCACACCCAAACTCCAAGAGAAAAATAACACCAAGTTATTCAGTTATGCCCTGTTCAGGGTTCTTCGAAATGGTGTTTTTGTTTTTTTATTGATCTTTTTTGGTGCTGATCTATTGTCGGATTACATGAAGCTAGAGTTTATTTACTTTGCTTTTTGTCTTGCTTTTTGTCTGGGGCTTATTGACTTATTGAAAAAGCAGCTTAGCATTCATCAGAAAATAGCTTTCCCGACCATTTTGGACAATTTATTGCCTAAACTTGTGTTGCCTACGATATTTATTTTGCTGTATTATGCCATAATTGATACCAATACGAAAGGATTAGGACTCTATAATATTGCTTACTTGCTTATTTTGATGGCTCTTTTTGTTTTTGCCTCCAAGAGAAAGACCATAGGGCTTACCACCAAAATTTCATCTATTTTTACGCACTTCACTAAAAAAGAATACCGTAATTATTCTTATTATGCCGTTGCGGGGAGTTTGGGTTATCTGTTTGTTTTTAAACTAGACACGCTAATGATTCCGAATTTAATATCTTACAAAGCCAATGGAGTTTACAGTATAGCTGCTGTCGCTGCATCTGTAATATTCATTCCAGCTCGAGGTTTATTTTCGTTGTATGCCCCTCAAGTTTCGAAATTGGTAAAAGAAAATAAGTATGAACATTTGAATAAGCTGTACAAGGCTTCGGCAAAGACGCTCTTGTTTTTAGGCCTCCTCATTTACAGTGGGCTATTTTTAGGCGTAGAAATGTTGTTTCATTTGTTACCCTCCAAGGAGGTGCTTTTAGAGACGGTTTCTGTGATTTTCATCATCGGTGCTACCTCGGTCATTAATATGGCAACTGGGTTTAACTCTGAAATTATCAATTTTTCACGCTTTTATAGATTTAACATTATCGCCTTATCCATTCTGACCATGTTGAATTTAGTTGCCAATTATTATTTTATTGTAGTTTTAAATCACGGAATTGAAGGGGCTGCCTTTGCCAGTATGTTAGCTATTTTAGTTTATAATTTAATCAAGCTTGTTTTTATATACTTTCGTTTGGGTCTTTTGCCTTTTGATTTAGTTTTCATGAAATTACTTGCGGTTCAGTTAATTTTAATGTTGATTTTTTATTCTATTCCTGATTCCCCAAGCACTCTATTTAATTTATGTTTTAAAGTGGGTTGTGCACTTATTTCACAACTATTTATTGTTTATAAATTAAAATGGGTCGAGCCTCTGAATACATTTGTTGATGAAAAAATATTGAGAAAACCCGTTTAAATATTCTTAGTTGAGACCTATGAAATTGAGTATTGTCATATGTACGTATAATCGTTCTTCCTTTTTAAAGGAAGGTTTATCGGCTGTTTTACATCAAATGGATTTACTCCAGAATGATGAGGTTGAACTGCTTGTCATTGATAACAATAGTAATGATGATACTGCAGGGGTAGTTAGCGAATTTCAATCGTTTCCGAACAAGAATCTTAGGTATGTTTTTGAAAATCAACAAGGCCTCAGTTATTCTAGAAATACAGGCATCAAAAGTGCCAAAGGGGAATTTGTAGCTTTTGTTGATGATGACGCAGTAATTGGTGAACATTGGTTGTCTAGTTTATTTGATGCCCTATATTGTGTCGATGCGCATGTTTTTGGAGGCCCCATATATCCACGTTTTGAAGTTCCTTGCCCCAAGTGGATGGATCCCAAGTACTTTGTCAGAACTTTTGCTTCAACAAATGGATGTTTGAGGGGTATGTCAGCAAATGAGGGTTTTGCTGGAGGGAATGTCTGCTTTAAGAAAGAGATTTTTGATGTCATTGGTCTCTTTGATACTTCTATCGGTATGATGGGCAATACATTGGGCTTGGGTGAGGAAACCGAATTGTTTTCAAGGCTTTCAAAAAGTCCCTACGGAGCAAAACTGTACAATTTAGAAGAAATGTGTATTCTTCACTTCGAAGCAGCGTATAAGTTAGAGGCTACGTATATTAAAAATAGAATTGTACTCAGTGGGGAGCAGTCGGCTAAGAGATTTGTACAGGGAGGTAAATGGCATGGAATCCTTTTTGTGTTTGCAAAACTCTTGAAACAGCTTTTGTTTTCAGGGTGTTATTTCCTGCAAATACCTGTAGCCAAAGCCAATAAATTTAGATTTTTTAAATGCATTTGGGTGGTCAAAGGCTTAATTAAAGGACTCACTCAAAGGTAGATTAACGACCAATCACTCGGTTAAAGAGTTGAACGTATTTCTTAGCTTGCTCTTTCTTCGAGTATTCCATTCTTTGATGACTTAGCTCTTCAGGTTGTATTTCTGGGTCCAGGAATTCCTCTTTCAGTAGTTTTTTCAGTCGGTCTTCTTCTCCGTAATTGATGTAATACCCACAATGTAATTCATTCATCAGCTTAGAGAGGTCTGTGTCTTTTTTACCAATGGCTATGATCTTTCTTCCGGTTGCCAGGTATTCATAAAATTTAAGGGGTATTCGACCTTCAGAAAGTGTTGTGTCACTGAGGCTTAAAAATAAAAACCGATATTCAGACATTTTATGAGTTGCCTCATGATGGGGAATGGAGCTAAATTGCTTCACCTGCTTTTTAAACTCATAAGGAGCCAGTTCCGCTTGAAAGTCATCGTAGGTAAATCCATAAAAATGAAGATCTAAGGCATTTTTGAAGTTTTCATCTTGAGCCAAGTCATTAAACACTTCCCATAATTGAATGTGATTTCTCGATTTTGGATAGGTGCCAAAATGAGCGATGGACATACGCTTGGGGTTTGAGCCAATTTCGCTAAAATCTTCAGTATCGAAACCGTTATGAATGACACTTGTGTTTTTTGCCCCTAATTCTTTTAAGTGTTCGGCCCAAGAATCACTGACTGTGATTAGCGAATTACAAGACTGAAGAATCTTTTGTTCTAGGCTTTGATGCATTCTCTTTGCAAAGGGGAGTAGGGGCAATTTTTTGAAATACTCAATACCGGTCCATGGATCTCTGAAGTCCGCAATCCAAGGGATGTTGAATTCAGAACTCATTTGTTTAGCTATTAGGTGCATGCTGTGAGGGGGTCCTGTAGAGATAATAAGGTCAATGTCTTTTTCTTTCAAGCGTTTTCGCAAAGTTTGTTTGGAGGTGTAGGCATACAAAATTCTTGAGTCCGGAATGAAAAAGTTGGCACGAATAAAGACCAGGAGCTTGGTCCATTGACTGATTTTTTTATTCGTTAAAATGTCTGAGGGGACCTTTTTGTTGAACAGAGATTGGTAAATTTTGTTGGGTTCTAATTGAGGCTTGTAAATCACTTCAAATGGAGGGTTCGCTTCTTTTTTTTCTTTGAAGGTAAACACAACCGGTTCCCAAGCTAAATCTTGAATGTATTTGAGGTTTTTGTTCCAACGCTGAGCACCAACATCGGAATCATCTCCAAAATAATATGTAATCAGCAGAAATTTCATGGGTTTCAAAAATTCCTTCTAAAGTAGTTTTTTTTGATTAGTTACACGTTGAGATTGTATTTAATCTATCTACGTCGTAAAGATATTTGATCGATGGAATGAAAAAAGCCTTCGTAATGTTACGA
>DLQO01000058.1 GCA_002478765.1 Flavobacteriales bacterium UBA7430 | reverse complement strand
TGACAAACCTAAGGCGGCACTCACGATGGAAGACTCACAAATAGGCGTATTGCGAATGCGTTCCTTTCCAAAACGATCAACAAACCCTTCGGTTACTTTAAAAACCCCGCCATACTCTGCAACATCTTGCCCCATGAGTAGACTGTTTTCATAACGTTCCATAGACTGCCATAGGCTCTCCGAAATGGCATCCACCATTCTGAGAGTCTTCTTGGAATCCTTTACGGGTTTCTGGGCAATAAATTCATGGGGAGCAAAAACATCCGACAGCTCACGAGCAGTATCTGCTTCCACCTGCTCTTCGCTATCTGCTGATCGAAGAGCTTCTTCAATCTCTAGCTTTACATCTGTCCTACATTGACTAACAAATGCTTCATCTACAACCCCTTCGTTCAACAAAAAAGTCTCATAATTCTTCACAGGATCCTTTTCAGCCCAAAAATCCATCAATTCTTGAGGAACATATTTCATACCTGAAGCCTCTTCATGACCGCGCATTCGAAAGGTCATACACTCTAACAACACAGGCTTAGGATTTTTCTTAAGTTCCGTAGACAACTTTTTGAGGGTGGAATAAACTTCCAAAACATTATTCCCATCAATGCTGTAAGCATCCATGCCGTAACCCACTCCTTTATCTGCAATTCGCTCACAACGAAACTGCTCACTTGAGGGGGTAGACAATCCATAACCGTTATTTTCTATGATGAAAATGACAGGCAAATCCCAAACTGCTGCCACATTAAGTGCTTCATGAAAATCTCCTTCGCTCGTTCCTCCATCGCCAGAAAAAACAGCACAAACCTGCTGGTTGCCTTTCAATTTATTGGCCAAAGCAATGCCGTCTGCCACAGCCAACTGTGGGCCTAAATGAGAAATCATTCCAACAATATGATGTTCTTTAGCACCAAAGTGAAACGATCGATCCCGACCCTTTGTGTATCCCCTCCCTTTACCCTGAAACTGAGAAAATAATTTTGAAAGAGGGATCTCTCGACTCGTAAAAACACCTAAATTTCGGTGCATCGGTAATATGTATTCATCAGAACTCAATGCATTTGCTACACCGACAGATATAGCCTCTTGTCCGATTCCTGAAAACCATTTTGAAACAATACCTTGACGCAAAAGAATCAACATCTTTTCTTCCACCATTCTTGGTTTCAAAATGCTTTGATAAAGTTCTCGAAGTTCTTTGTCGCTGAATGCTTTTCTATTGTATTCTATTCCCATTCAAATTTGTATAATTTAATGAAGCCAAATTATTGAATAAATCATTATTTTAGCAGAGTTAAGGACATATTTTACCAACGAAACATCACTGAAGTCATTCTTCAATGAAAAACCACATCAAACATCTTTTCTTCCTTGCGCAATGCCTGGTGCTTGCTCTGTTATTCTTCGGACTAAGCAGACTCATTTTTTTTGGATTCACCTCAAACCTATTTCCACAAATTTATGAGGATGGATTTTTATGGATTTTTGTTCATGGCCTCCAGTTTGATCTTTCTGCCTTTGCTTACCTGAATATTATTTTCATATTACTTCTTCTTGTCCCTACCCGACAGAGAGAGAAAAAAGTATATCAAAAAGCACTCCAAAACCTATTTATCGGGTTTAATGGTTTGATTTTATTTTTAAATCTTGCAGATATCGTAAATGTTGAGTTTACCGGTAAAAGAATGACATCGGATACCTTGGGATTTATTCTACAAGGTGACGACCTCAATTTTGTAGCTTTAGATTTCATCAAAGATTACTGGTTCCTTGTTCTCATCGCATTTTTAATGACACTTGCTATGCGGAGCATTTATATACTTCTTCAAAAAAACCAGTTCTTCCTACACAGATCTCAAATTACTTGGCCATGTTTCATTGTTTCTTTTTTCGTACTTGGCTTAACCGTTTTGGCCATGCGAGGTGGAACTCAGCTTAGACCTATTAAAAATATTCATGCCAGCTATCATGGACAAGGCAGATATGTTCCTCTCATTCTAAATGCCCCATTCAGCATACTGAGCACACTCAGTGAGAAAGGCCTCAAGGAGGTGAACTACTTTAAGCCTGAGGATATCCCTCAATACTTTGATGCAGTTAAAAAATTTGAAGGAGATACATCCGTTAAAAAAAATGTGGTGGTGATTGTACTCGAAAGCTTTTCACGCGAGTACATAGGATATTACAATAATCATGAAGGGTATACTCCATTTCTGGACAGTTTGATGCAACACAGCACGGTATGTGAAAACGCCTATGCCAACGGAAAAAAATCCATTGAAGGAATACCCGCAATACTTTCAGGCATTCCTGCACTTACCGAAAAACCATACATCCTATCTCAATACGGGACTCAAAAAACAAACAGCATCGCGTCAGTTTTATCGAAAGAATCTTACGATTGCTCCTTTTATCACGGAGGTAATCCAGGAACCATGGGTTTTGATGCATTCGCCAAGATGGCAGGATTTCACTCCTATGTCGATTTAAGTAAATACCCTCATTTTGAAAATGACTTCGACGGGAAGTGGGGTATTTTTGACGAACCTTTCTTCCAATTTTACAAATCAGAATTAGACCTGAAAAAGGAACCTTTTTTTTCAGCCCTATTTAGCCTCAGCTCACACCACCCATATACCATTCCTGATCATCACACAGGTAAATTCCCGAAAGGGGATATTGCCATTCATGAAACTATTGGCTACACCGACTTTGCATTGAGAAAGTTTTTTGAGAAGGCAAAAAAAAGCTCCTGGTTTGAAAACACCACGTTTATAATAACTGCCGATCACACGTTTACAGCCACACACAAAGAATATCAGAATTCTAACGGACTCTACGAAATTCCTCTTATTTTTTACAAACCATCAGATACATTGAGTAAATCTGTCACTAAAATATGTCAACAAACGGATATACTTCCAAGCATCATTGACGAACTGAACATCTCTACGAGTATCATCAGTTATGGCAATTCCATCTGGGAGGATAAAGGTTTTGCAGTCAACTACCTAAACAACCTCTATCAATACATTGAAGAAGGCTACTTGCTACAATTTAATGGAGAAGTAAGTTTGGCTTTATACGACACGCATTCAGATCCCCTTCTCAAAAACAACTTACTTTTAATAGAAAGTATTAGGACACAACGACTGGAAAATAAACTCAAAGCTTTAATACAAGATTACAATTACCGGATGATAAACAATCAACTACATCTTGATGACTAAGAAAAACATACACTTTATCATCAACCCCATTTCGGGAACAGGAAAACAAAAAGACATTCTTCGCAAGATTGAACAAATTATTGACGAAGAAATCTACTCCTGTCAGTTGCACTTTACCGAAAGAAAAAATCACGCAACAGAAATCGCTCAAGAACTGAGTAAATCATCATCTGACATCATTGTCGCTGTGGGGGGTGATGGAACCGTAAATGAAGTTAGTAAAGCTCTGGTTGACACCGAGAGTGTCATGGGCATTATCCCTACCGGATCTGGTAATGGTTTAGCTCGCCACTTAAAAATCCCCAGAAACATTAAAAAAGCCCTCAAGCTTATTAATGACGGAAACATGTGCCGTATCGATACCTGTTCTGCAAACGACCACTTCTTTATTAATGTTTCTGGAATTGGATATGATGGTCATATTGCCCAAGTTTTTTCAAATTCAACGAAAAGAGGAATCAAAACCTATGTAAAACTCATTGCCTCTGAATGGAGTTCCTACACACCAAAAAAATATCGGATCGAAGTAAACAACAAAATAGTTTTTGAGGACAAAGCCTTGTTGGTCAGCTTTGCGAACGCATCTCAATACGGTAATAATGCACACATATCTCCCACCTCAGTTATTGACGACGGAAAACTGGAAATATGCATCATAAAACCTTTTCGGATAAACGAAATACCCAGAATGTTGATAAGCTTGATTAGACAACGACTGCACGTGAATAAAAATGTGCTTACAATACCATGCACAAACGCTAACATCAAACAGGAAAATGCAAAGGCGCACCTTGATGGAGAACCCATAAACCTTAACAACCAAATAGAACTCAAAATCAAGCCCAGATCTCTAAAAATAATTACGGGTTGTTAAGCAGTAAAATCTCTGATTTCCGAATGATCTAACCTAACTTAAAAAACGGCACAAAAAAACCTCCTAAAATGAGCGATTTTAAAAAGATTCCAAGCATCGATCTTAAAGATTTTACATCGGGAAACCCGAATGAAAAAAAGACATTTGTTAAGCAACTGGGAGATGCCTACGAAAATATTGGATTTGTGGCGGTTAAAAATCATGGTCTCAGTGACAAGCTTTGTAACGACTTGTATACTCAAGTGCAACACTTCTTTAATTTACCCGATGCCCAGAAAAAAGCCTACGAAATTGATGGTTTGGCAGGACAACGAGGTTACGTATCTTTCGGGAAAGAACATGCTAAGAACAGTAATGAAGGCGACTTGAAAGAGTTTTGGCATTTTGGCCAGTACGTCACTGACGGTGACCCTATTGCTGAGATGTATCCGGATAACATTGAGGTTGAAGAACTTCCTCTTTTCAACAAAACGGGTTTCAATGCTTACAGAAAACTCGAAGAAACAGGAAGGCAGCTTTTAAGGGCCATAGCACTACATCTGAATCTTGAAGAAAACTATTTCGAAGGTAAGATTCACAACGGCAACAGCATACTTAGACCCATTCACTACCCTCCAATCAACAAGGAACCCAACAATGCCGTTCGAGCAGCTGAGCACGAAGACATTAATTTAATCACCCTATTAATGGGTGCTTCTGCAGAAGGACTACAAGTTCAAAACAAATCAGGAGAGTGGATTTCTGTGACAGCACTTCCGGATCAAATTGTTGTTAATGTAGGGGACATGCTTCAAAGGCTAACAAACAACAAACTCAAATCAACGACCCATAGAGTCGTTAATCCTGCAAAAGAAAAATGGAATCAATCCAGATATTCCATTCCTTTCTTCTTACATCCGCGTGCGGACACTTCACTGGCATGCCTGGACTGCTGTATAAATACAGACACACCGAAACGCTACTCCGACATTACAGCTGGAGATTATTTGACTCAACGTATTGAAGAATTGGGCTTGACTTAAAATGCTATTCCGATAAGATTGAATGGTTCACGATCTCATCGTCCGTCATCCAATGAACATCAGCAGCAGGTGCCGCATGTATAATAAAGTAGTAAAGCTGCTCAGCATCTCCCTGAGACCGACCAATGGAAAAATACAACGCAATATAAGGTAGATGGTTCTGGTGCCCAACAGGATAATCGGTCGCCTCATTACTTCCATCGGACCAAGAATGTACCCCAATCTTTGTATTCGCGCCCTTTGTTCGTTGAAATCCAGATAAGAAAAAGTCAACACCCCCTGAAGCAACCCATCCGTCATCTTCAATATGGGTATTAATTCCCAAGTCATGAAGACGTTTCATCAAAAGAAAACAAGTCTCATCATCCACTGAACCATCGCAATCTATAATGCGCACTGTGTTTACATCTGGGTAATCCCGAATGATCGAATTAAAATTATCGAAAGAACTACTTCCAATTTCCCCCTTCATTTCAATCGTTTAACCATCGAGTAGAATCTTAAATGGATTGGGAAGGCAACTTTTTATCACTACATCCAGAAAAAAGAAGGGCTAGTACTAAACATTTGAAAATTTTCACATAAACTATTTTGTATTTGTTATTGTATAATTGATTTAGAGTTACTCAAAATTAAGCACACATATCCAACTTACTATTGGTGAAACTCTAATTAAGACGCTTCATGCATTCAATAGATGTTACACAAACTAAATAAGGAAAAGAAATAAACTTCTGATAAAAAACAATTGAAAAGGAGCCTGTCTAACAACTAAATTTGAACCGTATTTGATGAGAATTAAGATAATAACACCACCCGATTAGCACACATTGAAGAATGGAATCATCGGGACACGACAAAAAGCACAGGTTCAATCCCTACCTATACATCAATACTCCCTCTTACTTTAGATAAAGCACAGAAAAACTAAAAAAAACAATCCGCTCATTCACGGAAATTAAAATACACATTCCACAAAAAAAAATGATATATAATGTGAATTTCACTTTTTAAGAAAGATTGAGAGTAATTTTTAAAATCATCGACATAATTTTGAATATATATGAATTATAATCGAAAATAAATTAACTAAAAAGCCTTATTTTTACGTAAAACACTAAAAAAAAACAATTAATCATCAATTTATCCACATTAACACCTTTCAGAACCATAATAATAAAAGAATTCATCAAACAACACCCTACATCACCTTTAAATATTAACCTTACAGAGTAAAAGGCACCTTTGATTTGATATTTTAATTTCTATATTTGGCCCAACAAAAAACAAAAACTAACCAATTACTTTAAAAAAAATCCACATGAAAAAAACGATTTTACTATTAGTTTCGCTTTGTACTTTAGGAGTAAATGCACAAGACTTTAGCTTTGGAGCAGATGTACAGTCTCGTTACGTATGGAGAGGTCTTCAATTCGGAGGCGAAGACTTAAGTCTACAACCAGGTGTTGAATATGCAGCCGGAAACTTTGCTGTAGGTGCTTGGGCAGCCTATTCTTTAGGTGGAACAAATGACGCACAAGAGTTTGACTTGTACTTATCTTATGCTATAAGTGATGCAATCTCAATTGCGGTTACGGACTATTACTTCCCAACAGGAGCTAGCGGACATGACTACCTTGAAGGAGACGGACACGTTTATGAAGCTACATTAAGTGTTGCTGCAACAGATGCAATATCATTATTGGCCGCTGCAAACATTGGTGGTGATGAAGAAGGTTCAACCTATCTAGAAGCAAGTTATGCTGCCGATCAATTCACACTGTTCGTAGGTGGTGTTATCGGTGATGACAACGGATATTACGGTACTACTGGAGAAGGCTTAATAAACGTAGGAATTAGTCTAGAAAAAGAAATTGCCCTGAGCAGCACTTACAGCTTGCCTGTAAACTCTTCATTGGTTCTCAACCCTGACGCTGGAAATGTATTCCTTACCTTTGGATTCTCACTATAAAATCTAAACCAAACATTATGAAGAAAATTGAAACGATTATTAGAAAGTCCAAGTTCAAAGAGGTTCAAGAAGCTTTACACGAGGTTGGCGTAAATTTCTTTTCCTACTGGGACGTTACCGGACTTGGAAATGAGAAAACTGGATTGGTATATAGAGGTGTTTCATACAGCACAAGTGATATTCAAAGAAGACACCTATCTATCGTCGTGAACGATGATTTTGAAGAAATCACCATTCAGACCATACTAAAATCAGCTTCAACGGGTGAAGTTGGAGATGGAAAGATCTTTGTTTCTGATGTTATCGAAAGTTACAGAATCAGAACGGGTGAAAAAGGAACTGAAACCATTAACTAATCATCTAAAAAACTATTAATTATGGAACTTTTAACTACAAACAATGTTTGGATGATGATTTGTACCGCATTGGTATTCTTCATGCACACGGGTTTTGCCTTTCTTGAAGTAGGTTTAACACGTCAAAAAAACACAATTAACATTCTTTTTAAGAACATCTTTATCATCACAGTAGGCCTTCTATTGTACTGCTTGGTTGGCTTCAACCTCATGTACCCTGGTGATTTTAATGGATTCTTAGGTTTCGCAGGATTTGGACTTGATGCCGAAGCTGCCTTAGACCTTACTTACAGTGAAGGCTACACGTACTGGACAGACTTCTTATTCCAAGGTATGTTTGCTGCAACGGCTGCAACCATCGTATCTGGTGCTGTTGCAGAGCGCATGAAGCTAGGCGCATTCATGATCTTTACAGTAATATACGTTGCTTTAATTTACCCAATCGCTGGTTCATGGCACTGGGGTGGTGGTTTCTTATCTGAATTAGGATTCTACGACTTCGCTGGATCTACTTTGGTACACTCTGTGGGTGGATGGGCTGCATTAGTAGCTGTTAGTCTACTAGGTGCTCGTAAAGGTAAATTTGACAAGAATGGGAAATCTTTGGTGATCCTTGGTCACAACATTCCATTAGCTACGGCTGGAGTTTTAATCCTTTGGTTAGGATGGTTCGGATTTAACGGAGGCTCTGTACTTTCTGCAGATCCTGCACTAACATCTCTAGTACTTGTTACAACGTGTTTGGCTGCTGCTGCAGGTGGTATTGCATCGTTCATCTTCTCTAACATCTTGTACAAAAACTTTGACTTGACCATGTTCTTGAACGGTGTTTTAGGTGGTTTGGTTGGTATTACTGCGGGTGCAGACCAAATGAGCCCAACAGATGCGATTCTAATCGGTGCTATTGCGGGTGTTCTTATTGTTCTTGCCGTTGCTTTGATCGACAAATTAAAATTAGACGATCCTGTAGGAGCAATAGCGGTACACCTTGCTTGTGGTATATGGGGTACTCTAGCTGTAGGGATCTTCGGTGAACTTGCAGGATGGGAGCAATTCTCAACTCAGCTTATCGGTGTAGCTTCTTACGCTCTAATTTGTATCGTATCATCTTACCTAATCTTCTTTACGCTGAAGAAAACTTCAGGTATACGAGTTAGTGAAAAAGAAGAACTTGAAGGTTTAGATCTTCACGAACACGAAATGAATGCTTATGCAGATTTCAGAATGAATGAACACTAAAATTCAAACGTTCTAAACTGTTTCGTTAATACAAAAATTGCCCTCGCTGTTGCGGGGGCTTTTTTTTTAATTTTACTCTACGAAACCAATAATATAGTCGTAAAACAAACCATAGGAATTCAAAAAAAATCACGAGGCAATTGGTTTCGAAGCAATAATCTAAAACACCAATCTTGTGTGTAAAAAACACACATATAGGCGCTTTAAAATACAGAAACAAACAAAAATCACACCGACACAAAATGATGAGGTGAATGGTTCTAAAGATTTTAGGATGAATGAACATTAATTGTTATTTTTGCAAAAGTTAATTTTAGTACAAACTTCAAACGTAATGGATGAGAGATCAAGGATTATATCTTAGCGAATTTGAGAGAGATAATTGTGGAGCAGGATTTATATGTAACCTACATGGGAAAAAGTCTAACGACATCATCCACAATGCGCTCGAAATTCTTGTAAAACTTGAGCACAGAGGAGCTGTGAGTTCCGATGGGAAAACGGGTGACGGTGCCGGTATACTAATTGACATTCCACACGAATACTTCAATCGGGTCTGTGAATTCGATTTACCTGCTCCTAAAGAATATGCCGTTGGAATGGTTTTTCTACCAAAAAGCTCAAACCAGTTTAAGATATGTACTGAAATCTTTGAAGAAGAATTAACAAAACAAGGCTTAGAGATATTAGGATGGAGAAAAGTTCCTGTAGACACCTCTAGTTTGGGTAGAATTGCTGCGAAAACGGAACCTAGAATTTCTCAACTGTTCGTTGGTAAAAATGGGAAAGAATTAACCGAGTTTGAATTCAACGCGAAATT
>DLQO01000045.1 GCA_002478765.1 Flavobacteriales bacterium UBA7430 | reverse complement strand
ATCACTATGAACCAGAAGTCTGTTTTGAATCGAATTGTTGGTCTGTAGGTCGTAATAAGTTTGGCCTATGATTTGTTCCGAGATTCCATTGGCGTATATCTTTGGAGTACTTAAGTTAGTTTCTCTATTACTTTGGGAGAAATCGAGGTTTGGACGATCCACACGATCGGTTTCAAAACGTATGTTATGCGCTTTAGTTTCGGCATGTTTGTTTGGTTCTATCAATTTGTTTTGAGCTTGCAAACAGACGCTTGCTAAAATGCTAAATGTTCCAATTAGGATCTTTTTTTTCATTTGATTTTATATAAGTGTTATTAATAAAAGAACTTGCGATAGATTTTGTAAGCAGGTTTCATGTCAATGACATTGGGGACTGCTTATGCAGGGGGAGTATTGAGACTTACAATATCAATTTAATCGGAAGGAGGGAGGAGTCAAGGTAGGATGATAAATATAAATACAAATTTAGTTTTATATTTTTAAAAATAAAAATAACAAGCTTCCTTTATTGGTGACCCAATCGCGATGCGATTTCCTAAATAACCCTTTCGAATTGTAAGGATTTCACTATGTTTATGATTCCTTAGAAAGACTGAACGTTTGATAGATTTTTTGAGAAACTTTAAAAAAAGAGACGGAGATTATGTCCTGGCTTCGTCTTTGTTTACCAAGATTTGTAGTTTTTCGACTTCATTGGTGTTGATTCGTGTTCTAAATCCAGAAGATTTCGGAGTCTTATCATACGTACTTTCAGCACTTGCTTTTTTCATTCCTTTTTCTGGCGGTGGTATGCAGCACGCTTACTTGCGTTTTGCTCCTTTGCTTGAGAGCGACTCCAAAAGAGAAGAATTGTTTCAATACAGCACGAGTCGGGGTTTGTTGTTGACAGCACTAAGCGCTACAATACTAATTGCCTTAACACCTTGGCTCAACAACCCCATGGGTAATACGTCTTCATTGCTTTATTGTGGTGTTGTTTATTTGTTCAGTTTCTTTTTGATTGAACTGGTGAAAATTAAATATAGGGTGTGTTTTCAGAATAAGAAATATGCTGGAGTTGATGCTTTGGCTTCTTTCATAATTTTAATTCTTGGTTGTGGCTCAGCCTATTTCTATGGATCTCTTGCCTATCTGGTTGTTCTTGTTACGATTCCCTTGATTTTGGCTTTCCCCATGATCAAATTGACTTTGGTTCAGCGCATAAAGATTCCTCGAAATTATTATTCTTACGGATTTTGGGTGGGTATGGGAGCTGTTGCTTCACAGCTGATGTATTCCTTGGATGTATTTTTGGTAGCTCAACTGATACAAGACTCAAAGCAAGTAGCAGTCTACAAGTCGGCAAGTATTATTCCCTTGGCTTTATTTTTCATTCCGAACTCGTACATCACGACGCATTATGCTGATTTAGCGAAACACAGTGTTGACAAGAGTTATTTGACTCGATTTGCAAAAGAGTATTTCAAAGTTTTCTCACTTTTAGCCCTTGTGCTTGGATTGTTTCTTTTTTTGATGGCTGATTTCATCATCGTTCAGTTATTTGGAGATGTTTATGTTGATGCCGTACCTTTGTTTCAAGTTTTAGTAATCGGTATGGTAGGGGCATTTGTTTTTAGAATTCCTTTTGGAAATCTATTAGCATCGGTTGGTAAATCCAATTGGAATGCTTTTGTAGCCTTTGTCATTCTTATTTTAAATGGAGTTCTCAATTTTTATGCAATTCATGCCTGGGGGATTATTGGTGCAGCTGTAGTAACCAGTGTATTGCTCTGGCTCTCGGGCCTCGTATCCTTTGTTTTGTTTTACTGTTATTTGAAAAGAATCAATTGAGTATGCTTAGGTATTCTCGATGTATTTTTTCGCCAATGACTTCAGGGCTAAACGCAAGAACTTTGCGTTTTAGTTTTTCCGGTTCATATCTGTCATAATTGTTTATCATAGTCTCCATAGCTTTTGTAAGTTCTTCCTTACTGCTGTGATCAATTAGAATTCCGGTTTCGTCATTCAAAAAGCTTTCTGGACCTCCACATTTGGTAGAAATGACTGGAACTCCACATAAGAGTGCCTCTGCGCAGACCACAGAAAAGGTTTCAAAATAACTATTGAGTATCAAAGCATGCGATTGAGAAAGCATCTTAAAAACGTAGTCATTGCTTTGGTTCCCATGGAAATAGATATGACTATTCAGCTTTAGTTTATCTGAAAGGTCTTTGTAGTAAGTTGAGTCTTTCCCATCTCCGATGATGTCCAGCTGGATGTCTTTATTTGATTGTAAAAGATCTCTAAAAGCCTCCAGAATCCCTTTTACATTTTTGGTTTTTTGAATGAGATCTCCGGCAAATACAAAGCTGAATGTTTTGTTTTTTTTAAGGGGCAAAACCTTTCCGTCTACCACATTCCCAACAGTCTTGTAATTCGCATGAATACCACATTTTAACATGTCTTTTTTTAGATATTCGGAAACGACGAGAACTTGGTGGGCGTTTTGAGCTGATTTTTTTCTTAATATTTTTGATGTTGAGCTGAGCTTTGTGAACTCATTTCTTCCATATCCACCCCAATGTTCCGAAATTAGAAATGGTATTTGTTTTTTAATTTTCAAGAAGTAAGCCATAATGCTTGACCAACCCAAGACATGAGCATGTACGATGTTGGGTTGAAAGCATTGTGCTTCTTTCCAGATTCTCCAGAGAACTAAAACCTTATTCAATAGACCTTTTTTGTGGTAAAAAACAACCTCTTGGTTGTTGTTTTTAGTATTCTCTAGACGAACGATATTAGCGTGAATTTTTTCGCTCAATACGCAGCTTATGACTTTTTGATCACAGCGGGTTTGTAGGGAATGGATTTGCTTCCTTACGAATATACCCAACAAACATTCCTCTTTGTTAGGATACCACTTAGCCAAATGCAAAACCTTTATTTTCGCCATCGCGTATCGATGTTTTTATAGTTCAATCGAATAGAGTTTCCGATGACCACAAGGTCGGAAAATGCCATGGTAAAAGCAGCGATTATTGGACTTAAATACCCCATAGAGGCCAAAGGTATCGCGATGATGTTGTATGCTAATGCCCAAAATAAATTTTGTTTGATGGTTAAGTAGGTATGTGTGCAGATTTCGTGTGCTTTTTGTAAAGCTTGGATGTCTTTATTGAGCAGCACGATGGATGCTGATTGAACAGCAACATCAGTTGCCTTTTGAAACGAAACACCAACATGAGCATATGCTAGGGCAGGCGCATCGTTTATGCCATCACCAATCATTGTGATGGTGTGTTTTTGACCGTAAGTTTTTATTTTATCAGCCTTGTCTTCAGGAAGTTGATTTGCATACACCGTTTGAATATTTAATTCTTCGGACAGGGCATCGCATTTTAGTTTTCGATCCCCACTTAGTAAAACGGTTTCTTTATTTTTTTGATTGAAGTATTTCAAAACACTTTTTGCTCCGATTTTTGTTTCATCAACAATGGATACGGCAGCAACCATTTCTTGATTGATTTTAAGAAACAACTGATAGTCGTCCATAAGTTTTAAATCGTCTACTTTCGTAAATTGAGCGGAGCCCAGTTGGTAGTTGTTGCCTAGTGCATCCGTTGCCTCAAACCCTTTCCCTTTGTATTCTTTTAGCCAATTGAAAACCAAGTTTGATTGGTGCTTTTCCAGATGCTTTACCAATGATTTTGCAATGGGATGAGAAGCATGTTTTTCGAGTTCGTAGATGATGCTCTCTACGGGGTGGTTTTCATTCCACTTTTTAATTTCTCGAATTTTAAATTTACCGTCAGTGAGTGTTCCTGTTTTGTCAAAAATGATTTTTTCAGTTTGACTAAAAAGTTCAATTGCCGCACCACTTTTAATGAGTATGCCATTTTTCGCTGCTCTTCCTACCCCTACCATTACAGCGGTGGGTGTAGCTAAACCCATAGCACAGGGGCAAGAAATTACTAAAACTGCGATGGCTCTGAGGAACGATTCCTGAGAATCAATATGGAAGAGGAAATGATTGGTTAGGTAGGTGAAGATTGCTATAATAATGACGCTTGGGACAAAGTAGTTGCTGATCTTATCACCCAGGCGTTGAATTTTCGGTGGATTTTCTTGGGCATGCTTTACCTGTTCAATGATTTGAGTCAGCGTGGTGTTCTCAAGATTGGTAAGAACTTTACATTTAACGGAGCCTTCGAGTAGGAGCGTTCCTCCAATAATTTTGTTTTGTTTCGTTTTGTGAACGGGAATGCTTTCACCAGAGATCATGCTTTCATCGACCGAACAACTCCCCCAAATGACTTCACAATCAATAGGCACAGACTCCCCTTGATTGATGATAATGATGTCGCCAATTTTTAATTCAGAAATCGTGCATTTGATTAGTTTGCCAGTTACTTCTTTGTGGGCTTCTTTGGATTGTAATTTTTCTAAGACGTCTATCGCTGAAGTTGTCTTCGCTATAGAACTTTTTTCAAAATAATTCCCAAGAAATACAAGTGTGATGATGGTTGCTGATGTTTCAAAAAATAGATATTGATGCAATTCTTCTGGGTTGTTACTCAACAACCATCCCAAGAGGCTGTAGAGGTATGCAGCGGTTGTCCCTATCAGTATAAGAACATTCATGTTTGGTTTTAGATTCCTGATGGAGCGAAAGGCTCCTAGCGCAAAGTGATGATATCCCATAATGAGAACAGGTGTACTCAGAGATATCTGCAGCCAAGGATTTTGTAGAATATGATCTTTGTGGACAAACATATGCCCCAGTAGAGGAAGACTCAACAGGATGCTACACAGGAGAAAGTACTCAAGTTTTAAATCTTTCTTAGCGCCCGACTTATAGGGTTGAGCTTTGTAGCCCAGACTTTCGATTAATCCTTGAACTTCCTCACGAGTATAATCAGATGTTTTTACGTCAACCACTCCTTTGGTAAGATCGATATGGACACGATTGATGTTTTTTTTGTTTAAAAGACTTTTTATACCATTTACACAGTTTATGCAATGAATGCCTTCGACTTTATAAAGATATATTGTAGCCATTTATGGTGTCCTTTTTTCCAAAGTTAGTTCAATAATAGGCGATTTACAATTCTTGTCTATTGCTTCTTAGTCGCACTTGTAATTGTCTAATTTTTGCTGATAATTTTGATGTGATGTAAATAAATAAATTTATATTTGCATCCGTTAAAATGGTGGTTGTAGCTCAGTTGGTTAGAGCGCCGGATTGTGGTTCCGGAGGCCGTGGGTTCGAATCCCATCTTCCACCCAAATGCCAAAAGGCTTCGTTCATCGAAGCCTTTTTTTGTTTATTTAAAGACCAATCCGTTTGTAATTAACACTTACCGGCTTTATCAAGTACCCTTTGAGAGCGTTTGAGCGTCTAACGGTTGATTTTAAAAGTCAGTTCAGTGTCATCATATAAGTTGCTCCTGCGGAGCCGTCTGATGGCATCTTTTGCGTAAATTTGTAACATGGAACTTAAGAGACAAGAATTACATCAAATGGGAATGAATGTTGTGGGGAAACACCTTGAGGAGAATGGCTTTGAGTTTTTAGCCATAAAAAGTGAATCCGGTAGTTCCCCTCAATTCGTTTGTATGAAAAATGAAAAGGAAGTTTTTTTTGTTTTGGTTCGAACCGTCACTTTTCCTGAAAATCCCGAAAGTTACGATGAATCGTGGATGCTGAAAATGAAAAAGCACGCTATCGATAAGAAAGCGCGCCTTTTGTATGCGGGTGTCGGTATAGCGGACGCTAATGATATGATGGCTCAACCAAGGAAAGGACAAGAGTCCTTTATAAATTATAAAGGACTGGTCGAGATTAACTTGTCTACTTGATCAATTTGAGTCAAGGCTTCTTCTATGATCCACTCTTTAGTTCTACAACCAAATCATCTTGCTGAACAATGATGCCAGCTTTGAGGTGAACCTTTTGAACTTTACCAGCAAAAGGCGCCGTTACCGTAGACTCCATTTTCATTGCCTCAATAATGAATAAAGGTGTGTTTTTCTCAACCTCTTCACCACTTTTCACCAATACTTTAGAAAGCTTTCCTTGAAGTGGTGCACCAATTTCATTCTCGGCTTCTACTTTTCGGTGAGCAATTTTAGTGGTTTGGAATGAACGATCCTTAACATCGATAACACGAGTTTGTCCGTTCAATTTGAAGAATACTTGACGTATTCCATCCTCATCCGGCTCTGTGACGTATTGAAGTCTTACGATAAGTCGTTTACCTTGAACAATTTCAACAATGATTTCCTCGTTGATATCCAAGCCATAGAAGAATGCTTTTGATGGCACGTATGATACTTCACCAAACTCTTCTCTGTGTTTGAAAAAGTCTTCATAAACCTTTGGATAGAACTGTTGAGAGATGAAGTCTGTGAATGAACTGTCTTTATCGAACTTTCGTTTAAAGTCTTTGAAACCTTTTTCAAAATCAACAGGCTCTAAGTGAACGTTAGGCCGACCTTCTATTGGTGTATCACCTTTGAGAATTTGCTTTTGTAATTCTTTAGGGAAACCGCCCACAGGCTGACCTAAGTCTCCCTTAAAGAAGTTGATTACAGAGTCTGGATAAGAGAGCTCTGTGCCGTTGTTTAGAACGTCTTCTTTGCTTAAACCGTTTGAAGTCATAAACAAGGCCATATCTCCAACGACCTTTGAGGAAGGTGTTACTTTGACAATGTTACCGAACATTTCGTTAACGGTCGCATAGTTCTCCTTAATGGTTTCAAACTGCTCTTCCAGGCCTAGCGCTCTTGCTTGCGGGCGTAAATTGGAATATTGTCCGCCTGGAATCTCATGATCAAATACTTCTGCGGTACTTGCTTTTAAACCAGATTCGAAAGGATAATAATATTCTCTTACTCCTTCCCAATAGTTGGAGTAGGAATTCAAGCTTTTCAGGTCTATTTTATTTTCTCTCTCATGACCTTCCATCATAGCCAACATAGAGTTGAAACTCGGTTGGGATGTAAGACCGGACATGGAACTAACAGCTAAATCTACGACATCCACACCTGCTTCAACAGATTTTAAGTAGGTAGCAAGTTGTAAGCCAGAAGTGTCGTGTGTGTGCAAGTGAATTGGAATGTTCACTTTTTCTTTAAGTGTACCAATTAATTCGGTTGCTGCATAAGGTTTTAGAAGACCGGCCATATCTTTAATGGCTAATATGTGAGCTCCTTCATCTTCGATACGACGTGCTAAATCTGAGTAGTAATCTAGCGTGTATTTCTTTTCAGATGGATCATGAATATCTCCTGTGTAACAAACACAAACTTCGGCTAGAGAGTTGGTTTGTTCCTTAACAGCTTTGATGCTAACTTTCATTCCCTCAAGCCAGTTGAGTGAGTCAAAGATTCTGAAAACATCAATTCCTTTTGATCCTGCTTCAGCAATGAATCGTTCAACCAAATTATCGGGATATGCTTTGTATCCCACACCGTTTGAACCACGAATTAACATTTGCAGCAAGACGTTTGGTATGGATTTTCTTAAATACTCTAAGCGTTTCCAAGGACATTCTTTTAAGAAGCGCATAGCAACATCAAAGGTTGCGCCACCCCATACTTCCATAGAGAACACTTCGGGTATATTTTTCGAGAAACTTTCAGCCACATTTAGCATGTCGAAAGTTCGCATTCGAGTCGCAAGTAGCGATTGGTGTGCATCTCGAAAAGTAGTATCCGTGTAATGAATTTTCTTTTCGTTTTTCAACCACTGACTGAACTGATCTGGGCCGAGTTTGTCAAGCATTTGTTTTGTACCCGCAGGAGCGGCTTGGAATTGGTCAAACTCGGGAACCGCAGGCAGTATAAATTTCTTGTTTCGATCGACTTGTTTGACGTCAGGATTTCCGTTAACGATAACTTCAGAAAGGTATCTAAGAAGTTTTGTTCCGCGGTCTTTTCGCTTTTTGAAGTCAAAAAGTTCGTCGTGCTCTTGGATGAAGTTTACGGTACACTTTCCTTTGATGAAATCGTCGTGAGAGATGACATTTTCTAGGAAGGCTATGTTGGTTTTTACTCCACGAATTCTGAATTCTTGTAGTGTCCGGAAAAGGCGATCTGCAGCTCCCCAAAGCGTTCTACCTTTTGCTGATACTTTAACTAGCATGGAGTCGAAGAATGGCGATATTTTTACGCCTGGATACGAACTCCCTTCGTCCAATCGTATTCCAAAACCACCTGCATTTCTGTAGGCGATGATTTTACCAAAGTCAGGTCTGAAATTATTTTCTGGATCTTCTGTTGTGATCCGACATTGAATCGCATAACCCAAACATTTCACATCGTCTTGACCGTTTATGAAGATGCAGGTGTCGCTGAGTTGGTGTCCGTTAGCGATAAGGATTTGAGAACGAACAATATCCACACCCGTAACTTCTTCCGTAATGGTATGCTCAACTTGAACTCTTGGGTTTACCTCAATAAAATAGATGTTTTCTTCTTGATCAACAAGAAACTCAACGGTACCAACATTATTGTAGTTTACATATTTGGCGATCCGAAGTGCGTAGTCATAGAGGTTCTTCTTTGTAGTATCGGAGATGGAAACGCAAGGTGCTACTTCCACGACTTTTTGGAAACGTCTCTGAACCGAACAATCTCGTTCAAAAAGGTGAACCAGGTTGCCGTAGTTGTCCCCCATGATTTGTACTTCGATATGTTTCGGTTTGTCTACAAATTTCTCCATAAACATGGTTCCGTCTCCAAAAGCACGAACAGCTTCTCCTTTAGCCTCGTTAAAAAGAAGTTCCAATTCGTCTTCACTACGTACAACACGCATTCCACGACCACCACCACCGGCCACGGCTTTAATCATGATAGGAAAACCAATGTTTTTGGCTTCCGATTTAACAATTTTTATGTCGGTCAATTTCTTTTGATTGTCCTCAATCAATGGAACTTCGCATGCACGAGCAATTTTTTTCGCACTCACTTTATCACCCAACCGATCCATGACCTCAGGCTCTGGCCCTACAAAGATGATACCTTCCTCTTGGCATCTTTTTACAAAGTTTACATTTTCAGACAAGAAACCGTATCCGGGATGAATGGCATCAGCCCCCACTTTTTTGGCTAGCTTAATGATTTCCTCAATGTCAAGATAAGGTTTAAGAGGTTCTTCATCAGGACCTATTTGATAGGCTTCATCAGCCTTATAGCGGTGTAATGAGTAACGATCTTCGTAGGTGAATATGGCAATAGTTCTGATTTTCAGTTCTGTACCAGCACGCATGACCCGTATTGCAATCTCACCTCTGTTTGCAACCAATAATTTCTTGATGTTTTTGAGCTGCTTTTCCATAGTCTTAGTAAGGGCTTATTTTATCAATTTTTTTCAACCAATCGCAAAGTTAATAATTTTGCGCTTATTTGCGATACATCAGGCTAACCTTTGTGTTTACAAGCTTTTTTCATGTGGAAATAACAAGAATTATTCGTTTTATCGAGGTTGAATTTATGGGGTAGAAGGAACGGATAATTCTATTCGAAATAGATGTTTTGAAATAAAATCTATAGGATGAGTAACGTATGTGGTTACGTGAATCATTGTTTATGAAGGGTTTATGAGTTTGGTGCTCGGGTGTTTCACTGGGTTTTGTAAAACCTAAACGATTAGTTCACTATGTGAAATGAAGGTTTGAAATTTGCTTGAAATTTTTGAAAATCATCTTTTGATTTGACCTCTAAATAAATGTTTTCAGCAAATAATTTCAAATACAATTCGATTTGGTCGGGTTTCAAATAACCTTTTATGGGCGCAATCACCTCCATATTTTCATCCATGTAAATGACTGTTGGATATGAGTTCACATTGAAGGCCTGAGCAAGTTGGTGAGATGCTTTTCGATAAGCATTTGGATTGTAATCTGGGTTGGAGTAAACATTACCTTTAAAGGTTACGTCCTTTCCACTTTCTGCGTCAAATTTTACGGCGTAGTAATGTTTGTTGATGTATTCGATGACATTTTTGTTGCTGAAGGTGTTTTTCATCATCAGCTTACAAGGGCCACACCAGGTGGTGTACACATCCATAAGCACTTTGCGTGCTTCTTTCATTTGAAGGGCTTCAACTTCTTCAATGCTACGCCATTGTATCTGATTGCTTTGTGCAAATGAGCTTGCAGAAAAGTAGGAGAGTATCAGTAAACTGTATATTAAGTTCTTCATGGTGTTTGTTTTCGCTACCCAAAATTACAATTAATATTTAATTGTTGTTGAATGACTGAGGAACAAAAAAGTATTTTTAAGTCTACCTTTTTATTCCAATTGCATCAATGTACGCCGTGCATCCATTTTTTTAGGATTGGAGACAATATGAATGAAACAAATGCCATTCCTATCGCGACTATACCTACTTGAGTGAATATAGTGGTATAATTCAACAAGGATAATACACTTTCAGAGGTGGACGTAGTTGCTGCACCTGCAAATCCAGTTACTGTTTCAATCATGGTTGTCATGAAACCGGGTTCTGGGGTGATTCCTGATTCGGGCGTGGTCGTGAGTTTGGCAATTACACCTGAAATGTAGTGTGCATATGATGAAGAGAGGAAGTATACACCCATCATAAATGCGGTCATACTTTTTGGAGATAATTCTGTGACTTTGGAAAGTCCAATGGGAGAAATAAATAATTCACCCGTCGTAAGTAATAAGTATCCGATCATGAGAAACATGAAGGGTGTTTTTCCTGCGTCATCCATAAATTGGGCGCTCATCGCAAAAACAATAAATCCAAGGCCCAATTGTAGAATCCCTAGAGCAAATTTAATTGGGGTAATCGGATTTCTTTGTGTCTTGGATAAATAGACCCACATCATAGAAAAAGGGATGGCTAAGAAAATGATATATCCCGGGTTAATGGCGTTCGTTTGAGAAGCATTCATCAGCGAAAGGTTGACATTTCTTTCTGCAAAAAGTGTGATTGCTGTTCCAGCGAGTTCAAAGAAAGACCAAAATACGGTAATCAGTAGTGTGAGAACCAATATGCTTACCAGGCGAAATATTTCAACTTTAGATAATATCGTCATTTTTTTAACAATTACCCCAAGAATGACAATCCCTAAAAGAGATAATATTGAGGAGTGTAATTGCAAACCATCAAAGACTTCCATGGCGTTGTTCTTAACTAGAAATGCAGAGATAGGCACCATAGCCAGTGCTACGATGTAGAAAAAATAATCCGTCCGTATACCGTACATTTTCTTTTCTACATATGCCTCTGGTTGATCACCATTCGCACCGAATGCTCCATTATTCATTCCTCTCATAAATACAATTAAACCAGCAATCATTCCTACACCAGCTGCGCCAAATCCGTAGTGCCAGCCATATGCATACCCTAACCATCCGCATACAAGAGGCGCTAAAAATGCCCCGGCATTAATTCCCATATAAAAAATGGTGAAACCGGAATCTCTTCGATTGTCACCCTCAGGGTACAAACGACCTACCATCGTAGAAATGTTGGGTTTGAAAAATCCGTTTCCAACAATAAGAAGCGCCAAAGCGGTATAGAAAAAGAAGTTGTTGAGACTGATGGTGTCAAAACCTAAAACACCCTTATCGAAGTAGAAAGCCATGAAGAAGTGACCTAAAGCCATGAGTATCCCACCGAGCATGATTGATTTTTTAAATCCGATATATCGGTCGGCAATCATACCTCCCAATACGGGGGTGGCATATACTAAAGATCCATATGCGGCAAATATCCCAAAGGAAACCTCTTCACGGTATGCTTCATCGGTCATCCAATAGAAAAACTCTTTCACCATGTATAAGGTCAATAGCGCACGCATTCCATAATAGGAGAATCGCTCCCACAATTCCGCAAAAAATAAATAGAACAGGCCTTTTGGGTGTCCTAACATTTGAGATTCTTGTTTCATGATTGTTCTTTTAGAAGAATTGAATAAATTAACGAAAAATATATTTTAAAGCTTATCTTGAATATAACGAGTCATTTTGGTAAATAAGTGAAGGCGTGTATTTCCTCCGTATATACCATGATTTCTATTGGGGTAAACGAATAAGTCGAATTGCTTATTGGCCTTTATTAAGGCGTTAGTCATCTCCATAGTGTTCTGGTAATGTACATTATCGTCTGCCGAACCGTGTATTAATAAATAGTCACCTTTAAGTTTCTCAACATGATTTATTGGGGAGTTCTCATCGTATCCTGATGCATTCTCTTGAGGAGTTCTCATGTAGCGTTCGGTGTAGATGGAGTCGTAATAGCGCCAATTGGTTACTGGAGCAACTGCTATGGCCATTTTGAAGTTTTCAGCTCCTTTTAAAAGACATAATGATGAAATGTATCCACCATAGCTCCAACCAAATATTCCGATTCTATCTTTATTTATGAAAGGGAGATTGCCGAGGTATTTGTTAGCTTCAATTTGATCTTTTGTTTCTAGATTACCGAGTTGCTTGTAGGTTGATTTTTTGAATTTTGAACCCTGCGCACCTGTACCTCGGTTGTCTATGCAGGCAACCACATACCCAAGTTGGGTTAGCATCTGAAACCACATGTAGTTAGACCCACCCCATGCATCAGAAACTTGTTGTGATCCGGGTCCACCATACACATACATAAATAAGGGGTGCTCTGTATTGGGGTCGAAATTGTTTGGTTTCATCAGCCAGCCATTAAGATCAACTCCATCCGTTGTTTTGAAGTTGAAAAATTCTTTTTTGCTCAAATCATACTCTAAAAGGGTCTTGTTTAATTGAGTATTGCCTTTGAGCTTTCGAATTTCATTACCTTTTGAATTAAACAAGCTGAAGTAATAGGGGGTGTTTGCACTGGAGTGTTGATTGATGAAATAATCAAAGTTGGTACTGAAAGTGGCTGAATTAGTCCCTTCTTTAGTAGTTAAGATTGTTTTGTTTTTGCCATTTAATTGGATTGAGTAGACATCTCTATGCATTGGACTCCGCTCTGATGAAGCATAGTAAAGTACGTTTATATGCTCATTAATTCCATAGAAGTCAGTTACATCATATGAACCTTTACTAATTTTACGCAGTTGTCTGCCTTTTAAATTGTGCAAGTATATTTGATTGTACCCTGACTTTTCACTCGTCCAAATGAAGTGCTTTCCATCTTTTAAAAATGTAAGATTGTCATTTATATCGATGTAGGCAGCATCGGTTTCTCTATGAATGGTTTTTGCAGAACCGTTATTTGCATCCACAAGGATGAGGTCTAAGTTATTTTGGTGGCGGTTCATTCTCTGAACAGAAAGTATATTTTCATTTTGAGTCCATTTGATCCTTGGGATGTAAAATTCGTCTTCTGTTTCAATTTGGGCCGCTTGAGTCGTTCTTGAATCTAGGTCATAAATTAAGATTTCTACCGTCGCATTTTTTTCACCTGCTTTGGGGTATTTGAAACGACTTTGACTTGGGTAGAGATCTTGGAATACGTCCATGCTAAATTCGGCTACCATTTCCTCATTAAATTTGTAGTAGGCAATTTTAGTCCCAGCGGGATTCCATTGATAAGCCTGATCAAATCCAAACTCTTCCTCGTAAACCCAATCAGTGGCACCATTGATGATTTTGTTTAGTTCGCCGTCCTGAGTGATTTGCACTTCAGATTGGGTGTTTAAGTCTTTGATGAATAGATTGTTTTGGCGAACAAAGGCAACTTGGGAACCATTTGGAGAAAATTGAGCCAAACGTTGTTTGCCTTCAGATAACTTTTGAATAGTCTTTGATGCCCTATCAAAAATATAGTATTTAGACTGTGACGAATGCCGGTAAATAGATTCAGTTTCTGTGGGCAGCAAAAGTTTTTGCTCATCGGAACTAAAGCTGTATGAATGGAATAATAAGTCCCCTGTATCCTCAGAGCTTAGTATTGTAGAGACCGAGTCTCCAGATTCGTAGGTGTGTTTGGTAATGTATACGTGGTGGTTGCCATAATTTAAAGATGAGTAATGTAGCCCATCATTCATAGAATTAATCCCCCGGACCCACTCTGGAGTAAAGGTGTTGCTGGACCAGATGTCTTCAAGTTGAATCTTCTTGTTTTGAGCCAGAAGCACGGCAGATACGTGAAGGGCTAAAATTACGCTAAGAATAGATTTAATCTTCATTTAAAATCTGATCTAAACGTTTTTTTGCTTGAACACTGCATCCTTTATTTTTTATGTTTGTTTTAATGGGATATCAATCCCGGTTACCTAAGAACATCATCACATAGTATGCCAAATAGGTAATTGCAGCGATGGCAGATACTAAATAGGTCCTAGCAGCCCATTTCAAGGCATCATTCGCGCCTTCGAGTTCATGAGGTTGAGTTATTCCTGCATGCTCTAGCCAAACCACAGCTCTGTATGAGGCATCATATTCAACGGGTAATGTGATGACACTAAAAATAGTTATCATGGTTTGGAAGAAAATGACGGCAACGATTACCATTTCCATTGAGAAAAGGTGTAAGACCCCCATGCCAAATAAACCTGCCAAGAAAATGAAGTTTAGCATTTTAGAACTGATAGACACCATAGGCACCATCTGAGAACGCATTTCCAGCCATTTGTATGCCGTAGCATGCTGAACGGCATGCCCACACTCGTGCGCAGCAACAGCAGCAGCAGAAATGTTTCTTCCTGAGTAAACCTCGGGACTTAAGTTTATGGTAAGGTCTTTCGGGTTGTAGTGGTCTGTTAATTTGCCAGGCGTATTGATGACGCGTACTTTCGTAATGCCATGGTCCGCTAACATTTTTTCGGCCACCTCTTTTCCAGATAGACCTGATGAAAGGGGCGTTGCACTGTATTTTTTAAATTTTGATTTGAGTTTAGACTGAACAGCCCAGCCAAGAATCATAAAGGCAATGAATAGAATAATCATAATCGATGTTAGTTTTTACAAATGTAAGGATTGCGATTAAAATGAAAACGATAGTTTTGTAAAACTATTATTTGTATAGTTGATTTTCAAGCTCATTATTTTTTGTTTTGACAATCATTAATTTTTATCGATTAAGTTTCAACCAATTATGGATAAAGAAAGACCTCTGATACTTGTGGTAAATGATGATGGCGTTACTGCGCCAGGCATACGAACATTGATTCGCCTTATGAAAACCTTGGGGGAGGTTATGGTCGTTGCGCCAGACAGTCCGCAATCGGGAATGGGACATGCCATAACTTTAAACTCCATGCTTCATGCGAATCGAGTTCAGGTGGATGAAGGGAATCAAGTCGAATACGCTTGTTCGGGAACTCCTGTAGATTGCGTTAAACTTGCCATGAATAAATTAGTGCCACGAAAGCCTGATTTGTGCGTTTCTGGAATCAATCATGGGTCCAATGCATCCATCAATGTATTGTATTCAGGGACGATGGCAGCGGCTATTGAAGGTGCTATAGAAGGGATTCCTTCCATTGGTTTTTCATTACTTGATTACTCTCATGATGCTGATTTTTCTCAGTGTGAAGATTATGTTCTTAAAATTGCTGAGCAAGTTTTAGAAAATCCAATTCCAAAGGGAACTTGCTTAAACGTAAACATACCTAACGTCAAGAAAGATGCATTAAAAGGGGTGCGCGTTTGTCGTCAGGCCAATGGAAATTGGGATGAGGAATTTGACGAACGAGTAAACCCTATGGGGAAAACCTATTATTGGTTAACGGGTAAGTTTGAGAATGCCGATGAAGGTACCGATACAGATATATGGGCCTTGAATAACAACTACATATCGGTTGTTCCCGTTATGTTTGATCTGACTGCGCATCAGCTTGTTCAAAACTTAAAAGCAATGAATCATGGATAAGCTAAAAGATCACATGCTCTTGGGTGTTATAATTGGAGTTTTAGTACCCGTATTGGTTTATGTCACTTTGGCTGCCACTTTAGATTTGGTTTCGAGTGAAAATCTATTGAGAGAGTCAACCATGCAGGTGATTGCACTTTTTGTTAATTTCCCATTATTTAGATCAATTTTAACAAAACATAAAAAAGATCGTTTGGGTAGAGGCATGTTGTTGAGTACTTTTTCACTTGCATTATGGTATATAATTTCTCATGAAATGCTCATTTTTTAATGCGAATCAATTGGAGCTCAAATAGTGAAATCGAAGAAGTTTTTGATTCTTCTAGAGCCGTGCAAATAGGCAATGCCGTTGAGGTGTCGGGAACTTCGGCTTATGAAGATAGTCGCGTTGTTGGTGTTGGAGATGTAACCTTACAGACGGAGTATTCAATCAAAAAAATTGAACACATATTGGTAGAGGCCGGATTTACTCTGAGTGATGTCGTTAGAACTCGAATTTTTATCACTGACATTTCCCTTTGGAAAGAAGTAGCAAAGGTACATTCATACTTATTCGAAGATGTTTCACCAGCATCTACGATCGTAGAGGTTTCAAACTTATTACATCCGGATCTCCTTATTGAAATTGAAGCAACAGCCGTAAAAGAAAAGTCATGAAGTACTACATCATTTCTGGAGAAGCATCAGGAGATTTACATGCTTCTAATTTGATGCGTCATCTTAAAAAGATTGATGCGCGTATGGATGTGCGTGCTTGGGGAGGAGACATGATGAAATCTCAGGGTGCCACGCTGGTTAAACATTACAAAGACCTAGCATTTATGGGTTTTTTAGAGGTGTTGATGAATCTAAGAGTTATTTTAAGGAACATTCGGTTTTGCAAGAAAGATATATTAAGCTACAAGCCCGACGCTTTGATTCTAGTGGATTATCCTGGGTTCAACATGCGTATAGCAAAATTTGCGAAAAAACACGACATACCGGTTTACTATTATATATCCCCACAAGTGTGGGCATGGAAGAAGAATCGAGTTTACGATATTAAAAAGTATGTGACTAAGTTGTATGTAATACTTCCTTTTGAGAAGGACTTTTATGCACAGTACAACTATGAGGTGGAGTATTTAGGACACCCTCTTTTAGATGCAGTTTCTAACTATAAGACTAGTCGGAAGCAAAGTGATATTATTTGGAAGAGGTCGGGCAGACCTTTGGTAGCTCTTTTGCCAGGGAGTCGAGTTCAAGAATTGAATAAGATGCTACCGAAAATGCTCGCCGTGGAAAAGCATTTCCCTCAATGTGACTTTGTTGTAGCAGGAGTAGAGTCTTTAGGTAAAGAGTTTTATCAAAGTTTCTTGAAAGATTCTCAGATTAAAGTTGTCTTCAGTCAGACTTACCCTCTCTTTGAAGAGGCTGACGCAGCACTAGTTAGTTCGGGAACGGCAACTTTAGAGACGGCACTTTTTAATGTGCCACAGGTAGTTTGTTATCAAGCAAGTTGGTTGTCTTTTGCCATTGCGAAGGTTTTGGTTGATGTTAAATATATTTCTCTGGTGAACTTAATAAGCGATCAAGAAATTGTGAAAGAGTTGCTCCAAGAAGATTTAACGGTTCCAAATATGGTTGTCGAGCTACAGAGGTTGCTTTCTGAGGAAGGCATCTTGGAGATGCAGAATCATTACAACACTTTGCGACATTCATTAGGTGGTGAAGGTGCATCGGAGCGAATTGCTCAATCTATTTCAGGTCATGTAATGAAAGATGCAAAGCCGGGTTAAACCTATTTTACCTTTGAAAGATATTCAGCTTGAGGGTTTGAAATACAGCATAATCATCCTAAAATCGCTTTTAATCGTTACATAGCTCAACACATCTTAACGAAAAATTAAAGATTACATCCTTTTGGTTTGTGTACTAACAGAAATGTGTTAAATTTGCTGCCTTATAAAAAGTATAGAAATGGCAAAGAAAGGTAATAGAGTTCAAGTAATCTTGGAATGTACAGAGCACAGAAAATCTGGTCAGCCAGGTGCTTCTCGTTACATTACTACGAAGAACAAGAAGAATACTCCAGATCGTGTGGAGTTGAAGAAATACAATCCCGTTTTGAAAAAAATGACGGTTCACCGTGAAATTAAATAAGTAGAGTTATGGCTAAGAAAGTAGTTGCATCCTTACAAAAAAGAGGAGCCAAGGATATCACAAAGGCAATAAAAATGGTGAAGTCAGAGAAGTCTGGTTCTTATTCGTTCCGTGAGGAAGTCTTAAATAAAGACAAGGTTAAAGATTTCTTTGCGAAAAAATAAGTCACATTTTAACGTGTACAAAAGCTTCTTTCTATCTTTGAGAGAAGCTTTTTTTATACCTACAAACTGATGCTATGGGAATCCTGAGTTTTTTCTCTAAAGAGAAGAAGGAAAAGTTGGATAAGGGTCTTGAGAAAACAAAAGAAAGTGTTTTTTCAAAGCTTGCTCGTGTCGTTGTAGGTAAGTCAAAAGTTGATGATGAGGTTTTAGATCATCTAGAAGAAGTTTTGATTACTTCAGATGTTGGTGTTCAAACAACAGTAAAAATTATTGAACGTATTGAGGGGCGCGTCGCCAAAGATAAATTTTTAGGTGCATCAGAGCTCAACAAAATTTTGCGAGAAGAAATATCTGCTCTTCTGGCTGAAAACCACTCAGACGATTTTTCCGATTTTTCAATACCACAATCCAAAAAGCCATACGTGATTATGGTTGTTGGTGTTAACGGCGTGGGAAAAACCACGACTATTGGGAAGTTAGCTTATCAACTCAGAAAAAAAGGACACTCAGTTGTTTTGGGCGCTGCCGATACCTTTCGTGCTGCAGCGATAGAGCAACTAGAAGTGTGGTCTGATCGAGCCGATGCCTCGATCGTAAAACAGAAAATGGGCTCAGATCCGGCATCTGTTGCGTTTGATACACTGCAATCCGCCCAAAAGCAAAATGCTGATGTAGTAGTTGTTGATACTGCTGGAAGGTTACATAACAAAGTTAATTTGATGAGTGAGTTGACCAAAGTTCGCAAAGTCATGCAGAAAGTTGTTCCAGATGCACCTCATGAGGTGTTGTTGGTTTTAGATGCTTCAACTGGACAAAATGCCATTGAGCAGGCAAAGCAATTTACAAAAGCCACAGAAGTCAGTGCTTTGGCTCTAACAAAACTCGATGGAACAGCAAAAGGTGGCGTTGTTATAGGTGTTTCTGATCAGTTTAAAATTCCCGTCAAATACATTGGTGTTGGTGAAGGAATAGAAGATTTACAAGTTTTCAATAAGGTAGAGTTTGTAGATTCACTTTTTAACTAAGGAGAATTACAAGCTTCTTCAAACTAAATTTATGAGAACAAAGTCGCATAAAAAAAATAAAATTAATGTTGTCACTTTAGGGTGCTCTAAGAACGTGTACGATTCTGAAGTGCTGATGGGGCAGTTGAAAGCTAATGACATGGATGTCGAGCACGAGTCAACTTCACAGGACAACGATATTGTGGTGATTAATACTTGCGGATTTATCGATAACGCCAAAGAAGAATCGGTGAATACGATTTTGGATTATGTGAAGCGAAAAGAAGAGGGGGCTGTCGAGAAGGTTTTCGTTACAGGCTGTCTTTCCGAACGTTACAAGCCAGACTTAGAACAAGAAATTCCGAATGTAGATCAATATTTTGGGACTACAGATTTGCCTAAATTATTAAAAGCACTTGGTGCCGACTACAAACACGAGTTGATCGGCGAGCGACTGACCACTACGCCTAAACATTATGCTTATTTAAAAATTGCTGAGGGGTGTGATAGACCTTGTTCCTTTTGTGCCATACCTTTGATGCGAGGTAAGCATGTTTCAAAAACCATTGAAGACTTAGTGGTTGAAGCGGAAAAACTTGCTAAAAATGGCGTTAAAGAATTAATTCTTATTGCACAAGATTTAACCTATTATGGGTTGGATATCTATAAGAAACGTCGCTTGGCTGACTTGCTCTTGGCTTTGAAAGATGTTGATGGTATCGAATGGATTCGTTTGCATTATGCATTTCCTACAGGATTTCCCCAAGATGTGCTGGATGTTATCCGTGAAGAAGAAAAAGTTTGCAACTACATTGATATTCCCTTACAGCATATTGCTGATGATGTACTAAAATCGATGAAGCGTGGAACAACTTTTGATAAAACGAATGCGCTTTTGAGAGACTTTCGTGAAAAGGTGCCCGGTATGGCTATAAGAACGTCTTTAATTGTAGGTTATCCGGGAGAAACGGAAGAAGACTTTGAAATACTAAAGAATTGGGTTCGAGATACTAAATTTGATCGTTTAGGAGTATTCACGTATTCTCACGAAGAAAACACCTCTGCGCACGATTTAGTGGATGATGTTCCTGCGGAGGTAAAGTCTGCAAGAGCAGAGGAAATCATGGCCATTCAGCAAGAGATTTCCATGCAACTTAACGGAGCAAAAGTTGGCAAGGAATACAAGGTACTCATTGACCGAAAAGAAGGAAACTTTTTTATTGGTAGAACCGAGTTCGACTCTCCAGATGTGGATAATGAGGTTCTTATTGATGCCACGAATCACTTTGTTCGTCAAGGAGATTTTGTTAAGGTCAAAGTCTTTGAGGCAAGTGATTATGATTTGTATGCAGAGCCGGTGGTATGAGAGTAGAGAAGGTGTCATATGAACAAACGAGTTTTTTTTCTGAATTCATACTTGATTATCTGTCTGGTGATGAGCGCTTAACCCCTTTTTATCATAGAAGCCCTCATCTTTCTAGTTTCAAGGCTCAAATTGAAGAAAAACAAAAACAAAACATCAATAGATCGGTGTTGGTCGAAGCTCTTAATGAGCAATATTCGTCTGTTGACACCTCCGATTTTGTTACCAGTAATATCCAATTACTCGAGCAAGAAAAGACCTTTACAGTTACTACAGGGCATCAATTGTGTCTGTTTACAGGGCCACTGTATTTTATTTACAAGATTATAACGACCATCAATTTGGCGGAAGAACTCAAAAGAGCTTATCCTGACTTTAATTTTGTTCCAATTTATTGGATGGCCTCTGAAGATCATGATTTCGAAGAGATCAATCATGTACATGTTTTTGGTCAGAAGTTAGCTTGGAATCAACCACAAGAAGGGCCTGTTGGTGTTATGCCTACAGAATCCTTAAGCTCTACCCTTGAGGAATTGAAAGATGTTTTAGGAGACTCTTCAGCGGCAAAAGATTTATATCGTTTATTTTCTGAGAGTTATATAGGGAGCAAAGATATGTCGAGCGCTACGCGCGCGCTGGTGAATGCACTCTTTTCAAAGTTTGGGCTTGTTGTTTTGGATGCGGGTACCATCGCTTTGAAGAAGGAAGCGATCTCTTTAATTAAGAAAGATGTGTTGGATCAGCGTAATTACCCCCTGATACAAGAGGTTAATAACGATCTAGGTAAGGCTCAAGCTTTCGTTAGGCCTATTAACTTCTTTTATTTGCAAGAACGGTCCAGAAATAGAATTGAACAAGATGGATCCGATTTTGTTGTATTAAACTCGGATCTACGATTTACACGAGAAGAGTTGAGTCAGGAAATCGAGAATCATCCAGAACGATTCAGTCCAAATGTGCTTTTACGTCCGCTGTTTAAAGAGTTGTTACTGCCAAATTTGGCTATGATTGGTGGAGGTGCAGAGGTGAATTACTGGATGCAGCTGAAATCTACTTTTTCCGCGAATAAGATTGCATTTCCTATATTGCTTTTACGTAATTCTGCAATGGTTGTTAGCAATACCTTGGTGGATAAGGTCAAGAAAACAGGATTTGAACTCGTAGATTTCTTTTTGAGTGAGGAAATTTTACACAAACATTTTATTGATCGCAACAAAGAAGGTGATATTGGTGTCGAAACAGAGAAAAGTCAAATCGAATCTATTTTTGACGCTTTAGCTCAAAGAATTCAAGACCCTGGTTTTCAGTCTAGTGTGTTTGCTGAGAAAAAGAAGCAGCTGAAGTCGTTGAGTAAAATGGAGCAAAAGTTGCGCAAATCAGAAAAGCTCAAACATCAAAATTCCCTCAGTCAAATATCAAACGTTAAAGCAAAGTTGTTCCCAAATAACACTCTACAAGAACGTTATGATAACATCATTCCAATGTATTTGAATTATGGATCTTCGTTCATTGATGCGCTAAAAGAAGCGTTTGATCCTTTCGATCAAAAATTCACCCTATTTATTGATGATTAACCATCGTTAAACTCTTTTTTTAATCTGTTTAGAGATTCTTTTGTCTGTTTTCTGAAAGCGCTTCTTTCGTCCTACTTGTATTCAATTTTGTACATTTGATCACGTCTAACTTTAAATATTAGTATAGCATGCAACTGTACAATAAGCTAAGTGCGAAGGAAAGATCTGCTTTGATAGATGAAGCAGGAAAAAATCGCCTGACCATTTCTTTTTACCAATATGCTCATATTGGAAATCCACAATTTTTTAGAGATACGCTGTTTGTGAATTGGGATGCCCTTGGGGTGCTGGGTCGTATTTATGTAGCTCATGAAGGGATTAATGCTCAACTATCTCTTCCAGCAGATCGGTTTATGAGTTTCAAAGATTATCTAGATGGTGTACCGTTTTTAAAAGGCATTCGATTAAATGTTGCCCGAGAACAGGATAACAAATCGTTTTTAAAGCTCAAGATTAAGGTTCGCAAGAAAATTGTTGCAGACGGTTTAGATGATGCTTCATTTGATGCAACCGATATAGGAGTTCATCTTAAGGCAAAGCATTTCAATAAGATGATCGATGATTCAAGTACTGTTCTCATAGACATGCGAAATCACTATGAAACTGAAATAGGACATTTTAAAAATGCCATAACGCCAGATGTGGATACTTTTAGAGAGTCTTTGCCGATTATTGAAGCGGATTTAAAAGATCATAAAGAGGATAAAAACTTAGTCATGTATTGTACGGGTGGCATTCGCTGTGAGAAAGCAAGTGCCTACTTTAAGCACAAAGGGTTCAAAAATGTCTACCAACTTGAGGGAGGTATCATTGAGTATGCACGTCAAGTAGAATCCGAAGGTCTAGAAAATAAATTTCGAGGTAAAAACTTTGTTTTTGATGAGCGAAGAGGTGAGCGTATTTCCGATGAAATTATATCCAATTGTCATCAATGTGGTGCACCCTGTGATGTCCACTCTAATTGTGCTAATGTGGCATGCAACCTGCTCTTTATTCAGTGTGAGTCTTGCAACATCGAAACGAATAATTGTTGTTCTTTAAAATGTAAAGAGATTAATGATTTGCCTTTTGATGAACAGAAAGTACTGCGCAAAGGCAGTCCGGAAAGTAATAAAATATTTAATAAAGGACGATCTAGTAATTTAACTTTCAAGAAATAACACTTTTTTCATAAAGAGTTCTTTTTTGCGTGTTCGATGAGTTTGGGGCTAAAATATTGATACAGAAGCGGCTGGGCTTTTTTGGATTAAGTTGCCACTACTGTTGTGTTTATTGTCATTAATTCTTAATTTGTCATCAGATACAAAATACTTAAACTTGTGGATTTAGCTAAACAATTAAAAGGTAGACTGCCGTATCCGTTTGAAACTATTGCAGTGGCTGTTGCTACTTCTCCCAGATATAAATCTGTTATTAGAGAAGCTGCTCGTATCGCTTTATTGCATAGATCCAAGCTGATATTAATTTGTGTAGGACCTGAAGACGAACAGCAGAAACAAAAAATAGACGCTTGTGTAAAGGATTGTCACATTAAGGATGAGTTTTACTCCATAATCAGTCAGCAAGGGCCTGTTGTTGAGACTATTTTGAAAGTTTGCAAAGACAACATGGTCGATTTGTTGGTTTTAGGCGCCTTGGGTAAAGAGTCTGTAATCAAGCATTATGTGGGTTCTGTTGCGAGAAAGATTTCTAGAAATGCGAAATGTTCTGTTTTGTTGATGCCCCAACCATTGGATAAACCACATAGGTTTCATAAAATTGCCGTTTCAGCTATAGATTTGCCCAAAACTCCTTTGACAATGACCACCGCAGTTTATATAGCAAATCTTGAAGATTCTGAGACTCTACATGTGGTTAGTGAAGAGTATATTCCAATGTTTGAAAGTGCATACGCTGATTGCTCTACAGATGTTGAGCACGACAATTTAAAAGAAGAATTTGTTGCTCAATGCAAGTTGAGAATACGTAATTTATTAGACCAAATACCTGGAGCCTCCTCCGTCAATATTAAAAAAAGAGTGATCTTTGGGAAGCCCGGGCATTCGATCCATGTGTTTGCGAAATCTGTAAAACCCGATTTACTCGTGGTAAATTCTCCAGAGAAACACTTGGGTTTACTCGACAGATTGTTCCCACACGATTTAGAGTATTTGTTGGAGGATTTACCTTGTAATTTATTAATAGTTCATTCTAGAGGATTTTAGTTATGGTAAAGTTAGGACATCATGATATGATTGTTTTCTTGATTGCATTGGGTACAATCTTGATTATCGCTCGACTTTTTGCTGAGCTTTTCAAACAATTTAAACTTCCTTCCGTTCTGGGAGAGATTATTGCAGGAGTCTTACTGGGCCCCTCAGTACTTGGGTTCTTATGGCCGGAAAGTTTCGAGTATTTGTTTCCTTTCATTGCTCATCCAGAACATACTTCTACGATACCAGTTCAGTATGCTATGGACGCGATGATTAATGTTTCGGTGATTATGTTGCTTTTCATTGCAGGTTTAGAGGTTCAATTGCCTTTAGTTATTGAGCAAGGGAAAGTCGCGTTGTCTACGACATTTTTCTCCATGCTTATTCCTATTGGTGTGGGTTATTTAGGTGTACAATTCTTGCCGGATTTATTTATGGTGACTACCGCAGATGTTGGTATGGTAGGTTTTTTTATAGGTGTTGTTCTTTCGATCACAGCTTTGCCTGTTATTGCTAGAATCCTGATTGATATGAAGCTGT
Source organism: Flavobacteriales bacterium UBA7430 (assembly GCA_002478765.1). GTDB lineage: Bacteria > Bacteroidota > Bacteroidia > Flavobacteriales > UBA7430 > UBA7430. The sequence goes on along the minus strand of DLQO01000045.1, from coordinate 89,748 downwards.
TTAAAACGCGAATAGGAATGACGATTATTGCATCCGCCATGCTGATTGATTTACTGGGTTGGTTGATATTTTCCGTTCTTTTAAGTGTAATTGAAGATGCTGACAGTGGAGTTAACCTGACTTACACACTAGTTTCAATTGTTTTATTCGGAGGCTTTATGTTAACGATAGGTTCTCGATTGATTGATAAAAGTTTGCCTTGGGTTCAGACGAAGTTTTCTTGGCCAGGAGGGGTGCTTGCTTTAGCATTTGGTTTGTGCTTTTTAGGTGCAGCTTTTACTGAATCTATTGGTATTCACTCGATCTTAGGGGCTTTTATTGTAGGTATTGCATTCGGTGATTCTGCTAATTTAAGAGAGCGAACCCGTGAAATCATTCACCAATTTATTACAAATGTTTTTGCTCCGATATTCTTTGTTTCTATCGGGTTGTATGTAGATTTTGTAGAGAATTTCAACCTATCTCTCATACTTGTGTTACTACTGTTAGCATATTCTAGTAAAATACTAGGTGCTCATATAGGGGCACGCCTGGGAGGGCTTACTAAAAAAGATGCACTAACCGTTGGTGTCTCTATGAATACACATGGTGTGTTGGAAATCATTTTAGGTTCTCTAGCTATGGCAGTTGGTCTTATTAATGAGGAGGTTTTTGTTGCAATCGTCGTACTGGTTGTCGTTAGTATTATTACCTCTGCTCCAATGATTAAGAAAGTAATTAATAGAAAATAAGGTTGTTATAAATTCGTTTGTTGAAATTATTTTTATGGAAAATACAAATACGTCTTTGTCTCATATTCATGAGAGTCTAGGAGCAAAGATGATTCCCTTTGCAGGGTTCAATATGCCCGTACAATACACAGGTGTAACCCTTGAACATCTTAATGTACGAGAACACGTTGGTGTTTTTGATGTGTCCCACATGGGAGAGTTTATCATTAGGGGAGAAGGTGCCTTTGAATTGGTGCAAAAAATTACCTCAAACGATGTTTCAAAACTGGTAGACGGTAAGGTTCAATATTCGTGTCTTCCCAATGGAAATGGTGGTATTGTAGATGATTTACTGGTTTATAGAATCTCAGCAAATACTTATTTACTCGTTGTAAACGCCTCAAACATACAGAAAGATTGGGACTGGATTTCTACACACAATACTTCGGGTGCTGTAATGGAAAATATTTCTGCCAGAACCTCATTATTAGCTGTTCAGGGCCCTAAAGCAACACTGGCGATTCAATCACTCACAGATATGAATCTTTCAGAAATGAATTATTACACATTCCAGAAAGGTGTATTTGCAGGGAAGGAGAATGTATTGATTTCTACTACGGGGTATACCGGTGCTGGTGGTTTTGAAATTTATGTTAAAAATGAAGATGTGGAAGATGTTTGGAATGCCGTTATGGAGTCCGGTAAGAGTCATCACATATTGCCCACAGGATTGGCTGCTAGAGACACCCTTCGTTTAGAAATGGGCTTCTGTTTGTATGGGAATGATATTGACGATTCTACTTCTCCAATTGAAGCTGGTTTAGGATGGATTACGAAATTCACAAATGATTTTGTCGATTCCGATCGTTTGAAAAAACAGAAAGAAAATGGTGTAGATCGCACCTTAGTTGGCTTTGAATTAATTGATAAAGGAGTTCCTAGACAAGGTTACGACGTTTTAAATGATCGAAATGAAACGATTGGCACGGTAACATCTGGTACCATGTCCCCAAGTATGAAGAAAGCGATTGGCTTGGCATACATTCCTAAAGCCATGAAAACAGTAGGTTCTGAAATATTCATTTCGGTTCGAAAAAAAAGGTTGAAAGCTAAAGTGGTATCGTTACCCTTTTATAAAGATTAGCATGAAGAAGAGAAACATTCAGGTTTGCATGACGCCTAAACTTTTTAGTCTTTATGCAGATAAAAAGAGTATAGTCGTGGTCGTTGATGTGCTTAGAGCGACTTCATCAATGTGTGTAGCATTTGAAAAAGGTGTTGAACGAATGATTCCTGTGAGCACGGTTGAAGAAGCTTTGGAGTATCGCAATTCGGATGAAGATTACATATTAGCCGCTGAGCGTAATGGAAAGCCGGTAAAAAGTTTTGATTTTGGAAATTCTCCACAGGTCTATTTAAATATGGATGTAAAAGGGAAGACTGTCGTTATGACTACGACCAATGGTACGAAAGCTATAAATATTGCTAAAAAAGATCACGAGGTTGTTGTTGGGTCCTTTTTAAACTTAGAAGCATTAGCCAATTGGCTGGTTGCTAAGGATCAAGATGTAATTGTATTCTGTGCGGGCTGGAAGGATAAGTTTAATCTAGAAGACACCCTGTTTGCTGGCGCATTGGTGTCCCATTTACTGGAAACCGGCTTGTACAATGATTCTTGTGATGCTGCCCAAGCTTCAAGGCACCTTTGGGATCGTTCAAAAGATGATCTTTATGCATTTTTAGAAAATTCCTCTCACCGAAATAGGTTGGCTAAGTTGGATATTGATTCAGACGTTCACTTTTGTTTAAAGCTCAATCAAACAAAAAAAATACCTTTATTGAAAGGAGACTTTTTAGTTCTCGAGGACAAATGATTAAAAAAACCCCGGTCTTAAACGTAGTAATTTTTCTTTTTGTTCTTTGCTCCTGGGGATTTCAAGCACACCGAACCATCAATAGAAATGCAGTTTTTCTTTTGCCGGCTGATTTAAGTCCTTTCTTTATTAAGCATCTCGATGAGATTGAAGAGCGCGCAGTTTTGGCAGACAAAAGAAGGTATGTAGACTCTACAGAGTCCTACAGGCACTACATAGATGCTGATTTGTATGGAGAAAGTCCATTTGATTCTGTTCCATTTTATTGGTCAGATGCCAAAAAGAAATACACAGAAGACACGCTCAATGATAGGGGTATATTACCTTGGGTTATTTACTGGAACTACAAAAAGCTCGTAAATGCTATGGATTCTGGAAGCATAGAAGATGTTGTTAAGTATGCCTCAGATTTGGGGCATTATGTAGCTGATGCATGTGTCCCTTTGCATACTACTTCAAATTACAATGGTCAATTTACACATCAAAAAGGGATTCATGCTCTTTGGGAAACTCACATACCTAAATCATTTTCAGGAGATTATGAGTATTACATAGGAAATGTTGTACATTTGGAAAATCCTTTAAAATTCTCATGGACGCTGGTAAAAGAGAGTCATGAACTTGTTGATTCAACATTGTCTTTAGAAAAGCAACTTTCAGAAAATTACAAAGAGGATGGTAAGTATCGGTTTAAACACAAATATGGTCAAGCTACACGCGAATACTCGAGTGAGTATATTCGCGATTACAATGACTCTTTAAACGGTATGGTGGAAAGAAGAATGCAACGATCGATCAAAGCTTTGGCCTCATTCTGGTACTCTGCTTGGATAGAGTCAGGCATGCCAGATTTAAGCAAACTTAAATCAATCGAAACAGATCAAAAATTTGATAAACAGGGAGTTTTATCTCCAAAACGTATACATGAATAAGGCATCAAAATATAAAAAACACATAACCAAGGATGAGGTAAGTAGCTTAGAATTAGGTAAATACTCTGGTGAAATCGTTCTTATCGATTCAGATAAAGCTCTCGTTCAAGCTTGCGAGGAAATTCGAAAATGTCCACTAATAGGTATTGATACGGAAACGAAGCCTTCATTTAAAAAAGGGCAGACAAATTCTGTGGCCCTTCTTCAGATAGCTACGGATATAAAGGCTTACATCATCCGTTTGAAATTAGTTTCGATGACCAAGGAATTGGCTTCTATTTTTTCAGATGAAAATATTGTCAAGGTAGGGATAGCCGTGAGAGATGACTTAAAAGATCTTAAAAAGCTTCAGTTCTTTGAAGAGAAAAGTACAGTAGATTTAAATGTGTTTGCTCCCAAGCTAGGTTTCGAGAGCATAGGTGCTAAAAAATTATCTGCTCTCGTTTTGGGTTTTCGTATCTCTAAAAGGCAGCAAGTTTCAAATTGGGAGCTGAACAAGCTTTCTCTGGCACAAATTGAGTATGCAGCTACCGATGCTTGGATTTGCCGAGAGATCTACTTAAAGCTTACTTAGAAGGTCTTCTAACTCGTGTCTTTTGATGTTAAACGATTCTTTGAGTTGTTTTACGTTGTCGTCTATTTGTTTTCGATTCCTTTTCGCCTTGGTCTTTTGTCCAATCATCATTACATTTTTACGTGTATGTTCATTGGATATGAATTCAAATATTTTTGTTTTAAAGCCTTCTCTTTCCATCAATAGAGATCGAATGGTGTCCGTTAACATTTCGGCTTGTCGTTCTTCAAAAATCCCGTGTTTCGTTAGTGCTTTAAATTGTGTTGTTGAGCCCATTTCTGAACGAACCTGTTTGTGACAACACGGTGCGCAAACAATGAGTTTCGCATCGGCGATGATTCCTTGGTAAATCGCTAAATCTGTCGCTGTGTCACAAGCATGTAATGCAATTATAACATCAATTTCTTTGGCACTGAAGTCTCGGATGTCTTTACTGACGAATGTAAGGTCATTAAAACCACTTTCATTGCTGATTTCCGTGCATAGCTTGACTAAATTTTCTCGCAGTTCAACTCCTGTTATAGAGACATTAATTCCGAGTTGGTTTTTTAAGTAGTCATAAAGTGCAAAAGTTAGGTATCCCTTTCCAGATCCCATATCAACAATATTCAATGTTGTTGGGTGATCTGTTTTTTCAAACCAATGACTCATCAATTCCACATACCGGTTAATCTGTCGGAATTTGTCTTGCTGCTTGTCTTTAACTCTTCCATTTTTGTCGCAAACACCAAGTCTCTCCAAATAAATATTATCCACACTTTTAATCAGATAATTTTTCTCTTTGTTGTGGTTTAGATTTATTTGATCAATCACATGCTTTTTCACAATCCGTTTTGCCTTTCCTTTTTTGTTTACAAGAAGTTGTTGTTCTTCCTCATTCGTATTCAATAAGATTTGCATAAAAGAATTCCCGATTAGTTCTTTCACCAACTCAAGGGCCTCTTCTGTACTGTAGTTTTTAACTTCATCTCTGGTTTTAAAACGATATTTGAAAGAGAATTTCAAGCCAGACCTTAGTTCGACCGGCGTTACGTAAATCATTTTTAAATCATCGGTTCGGTTAGAAGCCTTACTCATACTAAGTTTGATAAGGTTTCTATTTTGAAAAGAATCTTGAATACTATCAAGAAACTCAATCAATTGTTGGTGTTTTGGCATAAATCAAAGATACAGAATTCAGGCAATAAATAATCGGAATCGATTAAGGCACTAACCCCATTGCTACAAGCTCCATTTGAGTCCTACCATGTATCTTCGACCTCGGGTAGGTCCAAAGACATAAGCGGTGTCGAAATTTGGACTGAAACCTGCATTCCATGACTCTGTTCCATTAGAACCTGCGCCCGAATCAATAAGCGGACTCCCTTGAGTGTAGTCAAATAAATTACGAACACCTATGTAAGCGCTTAGCTTGTTTGAAAACCCTTTCTCTATTTTTAGATGCTGTAGGGTGTACCAAGGTGACATTTCAGCTCTTGAGAATTCTTCCGTATATGTCGGCAAGTGCATAGGGCCGGTGATTCGTCCAGTATAATCCACTTTTATCTTTTGTATTGGCCATTCGTATCCTACAGAAAATACGCCAGAAAACTCTGGAGCAAATAATTCATTTTCTTTCACGGCACCATTTTTCGAGTAAACATCAAGGAAAGTCCCTCCCAAGGATACGTTTAAAGGAAGACTAAAGCTATGGTTTATTTGAAAAGAGGCCCCTCTTGATACAGAATACCCTTTTAGGTTTCCATAAAAGATCTTACTCGGATTGCTATCGTAATCGGGAACAATTTTATTGCTGAATTGTGTGTAGAATAAATCAAAATCTACACTCGTGTTATGACCGTTTTTTTGAAACCAATGATGTAAGTTGAAATTGAAGTTGATAGACTCCTCGGGTTCTAGTTTTTCAGCAATAACGACATCTCTAGCACCTGTAAGAGCAGCATGGTCCTCGGTAAATAAATGTACCACTCGAAATCCAGTACCTGTATTCCATCGAAGAGATGTATTGTCAGTAGGGCTCCACTTAAGATTAATACGAGGCGCAAAAATAGCTCCATGCTTGACATGTTGGTCCCAACGAATACCTGTTAAAACTTTCCATTGGTCTGAAAGAGCTATTTCGTCCTGAATAAAAACGCCAGGAGTATGGGTCTCGTCCATTTTTTCTGTTGCAGGAGTATTGTCGTCGTATCCATCGTATTTGTAGCTAAACCCTGTAGTTAGCTGATGTCTTAGACCAATGTTTTTATACCATAAAAGTTGACTAAATAAGGTTTTTTGCTCTGCTTCATAATTGGAGTCTCCATAATAGCTGTCTTGATGATGGTAATTGAAAGAAGATAATAATTCGACGTTCTCTTTACTGTTGAATTTATAACGTGAAGTTAGTTCCCAGCGATCGGTGTAAATAGATTCACCATAAATTGAATCGGATCCTCTATAACTTTTATTCCATGCTTCAACCCCTCCGAATCTGTCTTCTAGATAGTATTTGCCTGTTACTTCAAACAGCTTACCACTTTTGCGATGAAAACTCCATTTGTTGAATAGTGAAAGCCGTTCACTCAAGACCTCGTCTGCAAATCCATCTTTATTGTCATCCATAAAATGATTCATTTGAAAAAGGTTTGCACTGAATAGCATGTCTGTTTTTTTCCATTTTGGACTCCATGAAATATCTACGTTTTTCTCTTGATTAGAACTCCAATAACTTTCAATTTCTAGCCTAGGTAAATCTTTTGGGTCTTTGGTGATGATGTTGATGACTCCTGCTACGGCTTCTGTACCGTATAGTGTTGAGCTAGGCCCTTTAATGATTTCTATTTGTTTAATTAACGAAGTAGAAATGCCATTTAATCCGTAAACAGTAGATAAAGAGCTCATGATGGGCATTCCGTCAATTAAAACTAGTGAATATGGGCCTTCCATCCCATTAATATGAATGTCTGAAGTACCGCAAACACCACAGTTTATTTGTTTTTGAACACCATTTACAGTTTCAATGATTTCCATAATATTATTGGTAGGAGTTTTTCTAAGAAAAGCTGAAGTAATGACTTCTACTTTTACAGGAGAAACTTTTACAAAAGATTCTTTTAGAGTTCCCGTAACCACAATTTGATCCATAGCATAACTTGTTTCAGCTAACACCGGATGGAGTTTTAATGTAACTCCTTGATCCATAGAAATATTCTTTTTGAATTTGTGGTAGCCCATTGCTGTTACTACAATCGTATGATTTCCTTGAGGGACTTCTAATCTAAAGTAGCCGGATGAATCCGATGATGTTCCTATATCGGTGTCCTTTATTTGAATGTTTGCATAAGGGATGATGTCATTGTTGTCTTTAACATAGCCTTCTATAAAGGATTCAGCTAGAAGATTCTGTGATAGTATTAAAAGTAGGATGTTAAATAGTTTCATGAGCGAGATTAATTTTTTTGTAAATTTAAATATAAATTTAGACGTGACTAAAAATTATTTCGTTTAATTTAAAAAAGCCTATTTTTGCAACTGTAAATATTCATTATGTTATCGCAAGCGGAAGAGAATTATCTCAAGGCAATTTTAAAGTTGTCTCAAAAGAATGGTAAAAGCGTGTCAACAAACGCAATTGCTGATGAGCTTTATACAAAAGCTTCTTCAGTGTCGGACATGATGAAGAAACTTTCCGAAAAAAGTTTGATTCACTACGTTAAATATCAGGGCGTTTATTTAACCGAAAAAGGGAAAGGCCTAGCTGTTCATATTGTACGTAAACATAGACTTTGGGAGGTTTTCTTAGTGAATCATCTGAATTTTAAATGGGATGAGGTACATGACATCGCAGAACAATTAGAGCACATTAAGTCCTTAGAGTTGGTAAATAAGTTGGATGCTTTTTTGAACTTTCCATCCTTTGATCCTCACGGGGACCCCATACCCAATGAAGCGGGAGAGTTTCCCAAAACTTCGGCGATACCTTTTAGCGAATTACCCGTTAAATCTAGAGGTAAAGTTGTTGCTGTTGTGATGGATGAGCCAAGCTTTTTAAAATATTTGGATAAACTAAACATTTCTATTGGTGCTCAAGTTGAAGTGATAGAGGTAAATGAATTCGATGATTCATTTGATGTTAAAATCAACGATATTCAAAGTCATATCAGTCTTGATGTGGCTAAAAACATATTAATTAGCTTGTTATGATGGAGCAGATTGTTCACTTTTTTGAGGGTATTGACCCTGTGCTTGGAGCCTTGCTAGCCACATTATTTACATGGGGGTTAACCGCTTTAGGGGCTTCCATGGTTTTCTTCGTAAAAACCTTGAGACGGCAGCTGTTGGATGGTTTGTTAGGATTTACAGGAGGGGTAATGATTGCCGCTTCCTACTGGTCTTTACTTGCGCCTGCCATAGAAATGACTCCAGATGTTGCTCCCAACTTACCCAATTGGTTTCCGGCTGCAGTAGGGTTTCTAATGGGAGCCTTCTTTCTTTATGGAATGGACAAGCTCATGCCGCACTTGCACATCAATTTTGAACGTTCTAAAGCGGAAGGAGTTAAGACGGATTGGCAAAGATCGACATTGTTGGTTTTGGCAATCACGCTACATAACATACCTGAGGGACTTGCTGTTGGAGTTCTGTTTGGTGCTGTAGCCCATGGGATGCCTGGCGCTGATATCGCTGGTGCTGTAGCCTTAGCGATCGGTATTGGCTTGCAAAATTTCCCTGAGGGAATTGCCGTATCTATGCCATTAAGGCGACAAGGTGTAAGCAGATTGAGAAGTTTTTGGTTTGGTCAACTTTCTGCAGTTGTAGAGCCAATTGCTGCTGTTGCAGGAGCATTAATGGTTGTTTATGCACTTCCTGTACTTCCTTACGCTTTAGCTTTTGCAGCCGGAGCAATGATTTATGTAGTTATAGAAGAGGTTGTGCCAGAAACCCAGTTGGATAAGTATACAGATACTTCTACCATTGGTTTTATTCTTGGATTTGTGGTGATGATGATTTTGGATGTGTCACTGGGATAGTGTGATGTATCACTCTATTCTTTCGAAGGCGCCTATGTCTGGTCCTTCATCACTGAGTCTAGAGTTTCCGTAGAAATCTTTTCGAAACTGATAAGCTGTACTTGATCTCCCACTATTTATAGCAGGTGAGAGGGAGTCCAATTCATAATTGTACTCGTATGCGCTCATTGTTTGAATAAACTTAGGGGATTCGTTAAAGAGGTTGCCTTCAAAATAGTTGGTGTTTGAAAGCTCGTAATCTGATTTTTCAAGTTTCATCAAACAATGATTAAACTTAAAGTCGAAAAGAGCATTGGCGCTGCTCTCTATTCCTACTTCACTCTCGATGCTTCCATAGATAATACAATTTTCAAAATCCGCTCGAATCATTGGTCTTAACTGTTCTTTACCATTGTTGTCCTCATAATAATTACTCATGCGCACTGATGGGTATGCATGGCCAGAATTGTAGTTGGCAAAAGTACAATGACTGAAGCGATAATCTCCTCCTGCAAACAAATACAAATCGTGAATACCGTTGTCACTTATTTGACAATTTGAGGCCTTAATGTTACTTGAATAGGCTCTGATACCATAATTACTATGGTTAGAGATGATTGTATTTTTTAAGATTAAATTAGGCTCATATCTACTCGCAACGGTGTCTACATACAGTCCGATGCTACCATTTTTTATCGTTGCATTTTCAATGATGTTATTGGAGCTTCCACCTGCAAGCCATATTCTTCCCCACTGCCCAGGAATATCTTTGTAGTACTCATCCAAACGGTCGCTGGTAACTAAAACTGGGTTTGATACGTCTCCACGAATTTTTAAGCTAGACCCCTCAAGTACAATAATATTTGCGTTGTGATGGAGGTATATTTTACTTCCTGGATTTATATTTAAAGTACCCCCATTTCGAACAAATACATTTCCGTAGATAACATGAGGTTTGTCGTCGGTCCAATTTGTTGTGTTCGATATGTTGTAGAAGAATACAGTGTCGTTTGGTTGTTGAGCGTCTTCATTGGTGTAAACTAAAAAAGAGTTGCTGTAGTAAAAGTGCGCATCTTGTCCCCAGGCAACCAAGTCAACATCTTGGAGGTTTCCATTTGTCAGAAAAGTAATGGAATCTGTGTGTATGTGCGGTTGATTGGTGTTGTTTGGGTCGATGGTTACTTCAACAAAAATGTGAAGACTGTCTTTTGAGCGTAAAAGAATATCTTGAGCTACATCATTTTGAAGTCCGTCTATGTTTAATCGATACGGGGTGTCTTCGCTTCCGGCCAATTTAATTTCATCAATTTGAAGGTCTTCGTCGAGGTCGTTGTATACTTTGATCCGTTTGGTGATGCTACCTACGGTTGTAAAAACCGTATCAAAGAGGAGTGTGTCTGTAGAAAATCGTAAATTTGTAGAACCTTGGTAATAGGTGTTTGATTTACGACAAGCGGTAAGTGAAATGAGTATCAGTAGGCTTAAACGAAAAAAGGCTTTCATAGTAATTTATTTGCTCGGTAAAGATAGAAAACGATTTGAAAGGAAATTTATTTTGAAAAAAATAGCTTATGCTTTCTCAATTTTATGAAAAACATTATATTTGCCTCCTGAAAAATACAGAACTAAAATGAAAAGCGGAATTCACCCAGAAGAATACAGATTAGTTGCAGTAAAAGATATGTCTAACGGCGAAGCTTTTATAACCAAGTCTTGTGCTGCTACCAAAGAAACAATTACTATTGATGGTGTTGAATATCCATTAATCAAACGCGAAATCACAAATACATCTCATCCGTTCTATACAGGTAAGATGAAGTTGGTTGATACAGCGGGTCGTATTGATAAGTTTAAAAATCGTTACGCGAAATTTTCCAAATAACATTTACTTGCCCCATATTTATATTTAGAACTCTGTAAACAGAGTTCTTTTTTTTTGTCACTAATTATGGTTTGTGATTTGCTTGATGAATATGATTGAATCAGATAACGGTATCTAAACAATAGTAAGGCAATTATTCACATGACTTGGGAAATAATAGTATCTTTCTTTTTTTAGAATTTAGACCCATGAGCTTTTTACTGTTTGATGATGAAAATAGGGTAAACTTGTTACCTCTAGCCTACACGAAACCTATTGCTGAATTTAGAATAGGCATACTTACAATCACTGAAAAGTGGAGAAAAAGAATCCCTCAAGAAATTACTTTTTCGGGATACTATACGGAGTCATACTTGCAGGATAAATACCCACTTAGAAAGGACGGTCAAGAATTTTGGGTGAATGCATCAGCTTGTCCGAATGATCAATTGGTAGAAGAGATCTTGTTATTAAAGGACAAACAGTGCTTGCTGGATGAGGCTCAGAATGTGATTGCTTTCAGGGCTAAAAATTACAATGATATTTTTGATTGTGAGCGCCTTATTTCGAAGACTTCCTATACTCGAATATCCAATTTGTGGGACATATTTTCATACAATGATGTTGAATTGGCTTTGGATTTTGAAATGCTCACAAAAAATAGAGTCTCTCAAAAGGCAAATTCGACCAACCAAATTTTAGGCGAAGAAAACCTATTCATTGAGAATGGGGCAGAGCTTAACTGTGCGATTATAAATGCTAAAACAGGCCCAGTTTACATCGGAAAAGATTCTGTAGTTATGGAAGGTACTGTGATTAGAGGTCCGTTTGCTTTGTGCGACTCATCACAAACGAAGTTGGGGGCCAAAATTTACGGTCCTACAACAGTAGGCCCTTATTCTAAAGTAGGGGGTGAGTTGAATAATGTTGTCATTTTTGGATACAGCAACAAAGGACATGATGGTTTTCTTGGAAATGCTGTGCTTGGAGAGTGGTGTAATATTGGTGCCGATACAAATACTTCAAATCTCAAGAATAACTATGCAGAGGTTCGTCTTTGGAATTATGCCACTGGAAGTTTTGCTCACACCGGTTTACAGTTTTGTGGTTTAATTATGGGTGATCATTCTAAATGTGGTATCAACACGATGTTTAACACAGGAACTGTAGTTGGCGTTAGTGCTAATGTTTTTGGCGCTGGATTTCCAAGAAATTTTATTCCTTCTTTCTCATGGGGAGGAGCTCAAGGACAGTCCACATTTCAAACTAAAAAAGCCTTTGATGTAGCTCATAAAGTGATGGAGCGTAGAGGTATTGTTTTCGATGACAAAGATCGAGCTATACTGACAAAAGTTTTCGAATTGTCCGAAGATTTCCGCCTATAGCAGTATAATTAAGACCTTTTGTCAGTTTTTCTTTTTGGCATAACCCTTGCGTATTGTCTTCCAAACGAGTCTGTTCACAAAATAAACATACTCCTCATTTAAGACTATGGATACAAAAATTAAGATATTAGATCAGCTTTCACTTTCTAGTGTCATTGATCAGGAAGCAGAATTGATTCCATTAATGACTGAAGAAGATGAAGAGCGATTGAATGCAGAGGCCATGCCCGATGTTCTTGGGGTTTTGCCTCTGAGAAATACAGTTCTTTTCCCTGGTGTTGTAATTCCTATAACGGTTGGTCGCGACAAATCGATCAAATTAATAAAGGAAGCGAATGATGGTAACAAAATCATTGGGGTCGTTGCTCAAAAAGATGCCAAAGTTGAGGATCCGAAGGTTGATGATTTAAACGTTACCGGAACGGTTGCAAAAATATTGCGAATTTTCCGAATGCCTGATGGTAATACTACGGTGATTATCCAAGGACAAAAAAGATTTGACATACAAGAGTTTACTCAAGAAGAGCCTTATTTCAAAGCGGTGGTGTCGTCTTTTCATGAAACAAAGCCCACTAAAGGAGATAAGGAGTTTGCTGCGCTTGTGGAAAGTGTTAAAGATGTGGCTTTGCAAATCATCAAAGATTCACCGAACATTCCATCGGAGGCTTCTTTTGCGATTAAAAATATCGAAAGCGATTCGTTTCTAGTAAACTTTGTCGCATCGAATATGAATATCGATGTTAAGGAGAAGCAAAAGTTATTAGAACAACCCAATCTAGAAGAACGAACTAAAACGTCACTCATTCATTTAAATCATGAAATTAACATGATAAAAATGAAAAATGAGATTCAAGATAAAGTTCGGGTTGACATTGATGAACAACAGAGAGAATATTTTTTAAATCAACAGCTTAAGCAAATTCAAGAAGAGCTTGGTGGTAATTCACACCACGAAGAGGTTGAAGAGATGCGCAACAGAGCTAGAACTAAAAAGTGGTCTAAAGAAGTTGCAGATCAGGTAGAAAAAGATCTTAAAAAGCTTCAACGGCTCAATCCACAAGTACCCGATTATTCCATTCAGCGTAATTACATTGAAACCGTTTTAGATCTCCCTTGGGATCATCATTCTAAAGATCAGTTTGATTTAAATCGTGCAGAAGAAGTTTTAGACAAGGACCATTATGGTCTAGAAAAAGTTAAAGAGCGTATTTTGGAGCATCTAGCTGTTTTGAAATTGAAAGGTGATATGAAGTCGCCAATTATATGTTTATACGGCCCTCCAGGAGTAGGTAAGACATCCTTAGGAAAATCGATTGCTGAGGCACTAGGTCGAGAATATGCTCGTATGAGCTTGGGTGGACTTCGTGATGAGTCAGAAATACGAGGACATCGTAAAACGTATATTGGAGCAATGCCCGGAAGGATAATTCAGACCATCAAGAAAGTAGGGACTTCCAATCCTGTTTTTGTTCTTGATGAGATTGATAAACTGGCCTTAGGGAGTCAAGGAGATCCTTCTTCTGCGCTATTAGAGGTTTTAGATCCTGAACAAAACTCTTCTTTCTATGATAATTATTTAGAAATGGGTTATGACTTGTCTAAAGTCATGTTTGTTGCTACGGCCAATTCTTTGAATACCATTCAACCCGCTTTAAGAGATCGTATGGAGATCATAGACATCAGTGGATATACGATGGAGGAGAAGGCTCAAATTTCCAAAAGACACTTGTTGCCAAAACAATTGAAAGAGCATGGTTTAGACCGTGATGCGATTAAACTTGGGAAAAAGTTGTTTGAGCAAGTAATCGAAGGGTATACAAGTGAGTCTGGAGTTCGTGGTTTGGATAAGAAATTAGCGAAGTTGGTGCGATTTGCAGCTAAGAATATCGCCATGGAAAAACCTTATGAGTCAAAGTTTACAAGTGATTCTATTATAGAGATACTGGGTCCTCAACGCTTCAGTAAAGATAAGTATCAGAACAATGATGTTGCCGGTGTCGTAACAGGTTTAGCTTGGACTTCTGTGGGGGGTAGTATTTTATTCATCGAATCAAGTTTGAGTCCAGGAAAAGGAGCATTAACTCTCACTGGAAATCTTGGTAAAGTGATGAAGGAGTCCGCTCGTTTAGCTCTGGAGTTTATTAAGTCCAATCATATTAAATTTGGTTTAGCCCCAGAGATTTTCCATAAGTGGGATGTTCATATTCATGTTCCTGAAGGAGCTGTTCCTAAAGACGGTCCTTCCGCTGGAATTACGATGTTAACATCTCTTGCATCTTTATTTTCTCAGAGAAAGGTGAAAAAGAGTCTTGCAATGAGTGGAGAGATAACCTTAAGAGGGAAAGTACTTCCTGTTGGAGGTGTCAAAGAGAAAATCCTAGCTGCTAAGCGAGCAGGTATCAAAGAAATTATCTTGTGTAAGGATAATGAAAAAGATATACTAGAAATTAAACCTGATTATTTGAAAGGTTTGACCTTTAGTTATGTCGATGACATGATGCAGGTTGTAGAGTTGGCTCTTACCGACCAAAAGGTGAGGGATTCAAAGACTTTGTAAGATGGTATTTGTACAAACAAAAGGTCTCAGATAACAGATCTTTTTTTAAATCATATGAACATAAAAAGGGGACGATAGTATATACTATCGTCCCCTTTTTATTGTTCTGTACTAAGTTTAGTTGTTGAGCATCACCGGCATGACAAGCATTAGTATGTTTTCAGCATTTTCTGTATTGCCTTCGGGGAGTAAAATTCCAGCTCGATTAGGAGCAGACATTTCAAGATGAATTTGCTCTGTCTCTAGATTGGAAATCATTTCCATTAGAAATCGAGAATTGAATCCAATTTCGATATCAGAGCCTTCATATTGACACGATAAGCGCTCGTCTGCTTTGTTGGAGAAGTCTAAATCTTCTGCAGATATATGCATTTCGTTACCCGCAATTTTCAACCTTATTTGATGTGTGGTTTTGTTAGAGAAAATCGAAACTCTTTTTACTGAGTTTAAAAATGACAACCTGTCAATTGTAAGTTTGTTAGGATTTTCTTGAGGTATTACAGCATTATAGTTCGGGTACTTACCGTCAATAAGTCGACATGTAAGAACAATAGATCCAAAGGTAAATTTTGCATTGGTTTCGTTGTATTCTATCTTCACTTCTTCATCAGCAGATGCTAAAACTCCTTTGAGAATATTTAAAGGTTTTTTAGGGAGTATAAATTCAGCGCTTTGATCGCTGGTAACATCATGACGCGTGTAACGAACCAATTTGTGTGCATCTGTAGAGACAAGTGTTAAGCCTGAGTCGCTAAATTGACAGAAAACTCCAGACATCACAGGGCGTAAATCGTCGTTTCCAGTTGCGAAAATTGTTTTGTTTATACCAGAGCCAATAATATCAGAATGAATCAATGCTGTGCTGCCAGATTCAATGCCAGGAGCTTTTGGGAATTCGTTACCGTTCTGAAAGGCCAGCGCATATTTACCCTGGTCAGAACTTATCTCCACAAGATTTTTATCGGTATCCAATAAGAAGCTTAGCGGTTGTTCCGGAAAAGTTTTGAGCGTGTCTAAGAGTAACTTTGCTGGAATTGCAACACTACCACTTTCGTTAGCCTCAACATCTAATGTCGTGGACATTGTTGTCTCTAGATCTGATGCTGATACGGTAAGGTTGTTGTCTGTAATCTCAAACAATATATTGTCAAGAATGGGAAGGGTGTTGCTAGAATTTATAACACCACTGATGGTTTGCAATTGTCTTAAAAGCTTTGAACTGGAAACAATAAACTTCATTAGGTCTTGGGTTTAATTTCAGTAATTCAAATATAACTATATGTCCAATTTCTGTCGAGAATGTCTACTTAGCTTTATTCACAATTATCAAGTACTTTTTAACAAATCTCTTATTTAGTTTTGAAGATTAGGGCGTCTTTTGAAACATCATAAATGGAAAGTTGTTATTTGAAATCTTCCAATGATTTAATTACATTTTCAAAGGTATTTTTTTGGATAATCATCCAGTCATTATCATTCACGTAAGCATAAAGTCTTTCTGGGTCATATATAGTTTGTTCTGAAGCAGACCTTTCTGTATGCGCTTTTTTGTGAAAGACTTTAAGGCTAGTTTTTTCTTTTGCAGTTTCAACGGTAAGATTGAATATTGGTTCTGATGAGCGTAATGAGTCTTTATTCAAGGGTAACATGACGAAGGCTTCAGCATACAATTTTTGGAATGAAGTTTTGTAAGCATTAACTTTCATCGGGTTGCTTGAGAGTTCTTCGTTAGTTAGCATTGATGTTAGTCGATAACTATCGTCGTTAAAATGGATTTTAAAAGATTCATTTTTGTGATCCTCAGTACTATACTTCATCTTGATTGCGGTGATGGCTTGTGTTTCGTAATTCATGATTTTTTTGTCTCGCCACAAGTATTCATTTGTAAAAAACCTACTTGATAGGTATCCCCTAAATCCGGGTATGTGAATTGCGTATGGTTCTGAAGCATTTTTCAACATCATGTATGATGCAGTTAGTTCTTTGTTTTCACTTCCTACATAAAATGTTTTTTCCGAACCATCCTTCATACGAACATCAACTTTTAAGCCCTTTACGGCTAGGTTGCCAATAACATTATCTCGAAGGGATAAGGGCACAGGATAGGCAATTTCCATTCTTGATAATGTTTTTAATAGGTAATACATAGCTGATTTGTTGGCCTTATATTTTTCATTTACCGACCAATTTTGTTTGTCAATTCTTGTTAATAGGACAATTTCGGGAGCTTTGGAAGTTATGCGGATTAATGAGACTTGACTGGTGTCGGCTATAGAGAAGTCTCTGCGATCCGTTCGGATTGTAGAATTTTGAGATTGATTATAAAAGTAAGCGGTTATGGCTAAGCAAATGATTAGTGTTATTGAGATGATCTTTTTATTTCTCATAATTGTATTTGTTTTTTCTGTAACATGTTCTGATTATTCCAAAAAAGATGATGATTAAAATAGGTAATCCAATATTTATTAACTGCCAAAATTGTTTTGCGGTGTTTATTTTTTTTGAGTCAAGCGGTCGCAATTTTACTTCTCGACTTCTCACATTTATTAATTCTTCTTCATCCAAAAGGTAATCAATAACGTTTAGAATAAACTCTTTATTGCCATATTGGCGTTTTTCATATTTATCAAATCCCAAAGGCAGTGGTACACCATTGGATTGCTGATTTGTAATGAGGTCACCATCAGAAATCACCATCATTTTTGTTGGGATACTTCGTTCTGTAAACGGAAGATTACCAATGATTGTATGAATTCGATTTTTAAAGACCGATTCGAATGTCCCTTCAAGAAGTACTGCCAATGCTTGACTACCTCTATTGAATTCTTTTTGATTTGGTGGCTCCAATGCCTTTTGTAAACTTACATCACATGGAGTGTTTTGCAGTTTTGTGTAAGGGGATGTTTGTAAAAGAATTGTTTTTTTGATTTTTGAATTTGTTTCTACGGTGTCAATACTTCCTGTGAAGTCAAATTTAACTGCGTTTAGATTTGTTGTTATTGTATGATTGTTCGATGGTATTGCTACTGGAAAATATTTCCAAGGAACGAGTTCCCACTTCGGGATATCTTTCGAAAAGCTTGTTGGGATAGGGATTTTGGAACAAGAAATATCTTGAACCAAATTACTGTTTAGACGAATGCCGTATTTAAAAAGTTGATCGCTTAAATTAAGATTTCCGAGTGCTTGAACTTGAAACGTAGCTTTGCTTGATAGAGAGTCCATGTGAGCATTTGTAGCATCGATTAGCCATATGACTTTACCACCGTTCATGAGGTATTGATCAATGAAATACTTGTCTAGGTTTTCAAACTTAATTTTTGGTTTTGGAATGATTAAAACCTCTTGTGATTTTAAATCATTTAATTTTTTTTTTAATTTGGGTTCACCGGTCTGATTCGATTCAAATTCACGAAGGTTGATCGTGCTTAAATTATATTGTTCCGACAGTGTGTTTTTAAAATCTTGAATCTCCATCCCGTTCAATTCTCCATGGCCTAATAAGAGGCCAACCTTAGATTTTGCATTTCGTGTAAGGTTCTTTATGGCATTGATAAATTCATACTCAAGCTCTTGGATGGATTGTTCAATATTTTGATTTGGAGTTTTAGAAATTTCATTTTTTAGAAGTGAGACAGCCTTTTCCTTCCCACCAATTTTCACAATGGCACCGGGGACTATAATTTTTTCAGAGTAAGTCTCTCCATCTTTCACTTGAAGTGTTATTGGATTTAGACCTTTCTCGAACAGTTGATTTATGATTTCATTTCTAGTCTTATCGTCAGAATGCTCAGTTGGATTTATAAAACGGAATCGAATCAGTTGGTTATGGGATTGAAATTCAGATAAAATGTATTTAGTTTCTAAACTTAATCTCTCTATTCCAGAAGGAAATTCTCCTTCGAGGTATACTTCAATGTAGATGTAGTCATCGATCGATGACAATAGTTTTCTGGTCGTTTTGGTAAGAGAAAAGCGTTTTTCTTTAGTCAAGTCAAAGCGCAGGTACCAATAATTAGAAATGCTATTGATGAGTAGGATGATGGATAGCGCACTTAATAACTTAATCGCATCTGTTTTTCTACTTCTCATGACCATTTCTTATTTTGTAGTGATCGTTTGCTGGCCAGAAGGAAGAAGGCGATATAGCTTAAAAAATAGATAATATCTCGAGTATCTATAACGCCTCTACTGATGGTGTTGTAGTGGTAATTTATTCCTATTTTCTCTAGACTTAACTGTGCTCCTGAGTGAGCCCAAAGCAAGCCCACTTGATCAAAACCTATGAATGAAAAAAAGCATAAAAAAAAGGAGATCATAAAGGCTACCATTTGGTTGTTAGTAATGCTAGAGGCAAATGTTCCGATGGAAACATAAATACCCGATAGAAAGATTAACCCAATGTACGATCCCAAAGTTGCTCCCCAGTCGATATTGCCTTTTGGTAGTCCTAAATGGAAAATGCTCAATAGGTAGATTAGAGAGGGGGTTAAAGAAATAAGACACAAAACAAGCCCAGCAAAATATTTACCCATTACCAATTCAAATTCGCTAATGGGCTTTGTTAATAGTAATTCAATAGTCCCCGTTTTAAATTCTTCCGAAAAAAATCTCATGGTTAGTGCCGGAATTAAAAACAAAAAAATCCAAGGGGCGATGAGGAAAAATCCGTCAAGACCCGCGTGATTTGATTCAAGTAAATTAAAAGAAGTAGGGAATACCCATAAAAATAATCCACTGGTAATTAAGAATATGAGTATGACCAGATAACCAGTTGATGTGTTGAAAAAACTGTTCAGTTCTTTTTTTAGAATGCTAATCATTGTGCCTCGTTTATTTTTTTAGTACTCCAAGCTATGGGTCTTTTCTCAAACAATAGTTTTGTTTTACTCCAGACTCCTTGAAACCAATCAGAATTTCTATAGTTGTTTAAATCCTCTTCAGTGTCCCACCAGCTGTAGGTGAAGAAAACATTCTCAGAATTAGAATCTTGAAGAAGTTCCAAGCGATGACAGCCTTTTTGAGCAAGAATGGTTTGCTTGTTTTTTTCAAATATTCTTTTGAAAGTGGTAATGTGCTCTTGATGGAAGCTTAATTTTACGATTCTAATGATCATATGAATTCGATGCTAATTCGATCTTTAACTTTTATTCCGAGAAGTCCACTGGCCCCATTAGCCAAATTCGCATCGCCTTTGTTGATGGCGATCTCTAGGTGTCCGGCAGAGTTAAATAATGCTAACATTTCACCTTCAACGACTTCAGTATATGAGTTGTGTAACGATTTGATGTTGTTCCTTCGAGGTAGTTTAATCTCAAAGGTTTTTCCTGATACAGATTCTCTAAAGAATTTTTCAGTTATATTGCTTATGACATTTCCATAGTGGTCAATGTATATTACTTGTCCATTTAAAATTTTGCGATCTGATGAGAGGGTCGGTTGGAAGTCCTTCATCTCTCTAAGTTGTTCAATTTGACGGCCAATAATACCTAAAGTCCCACCTCGATTAAGGTGACATGCTGCTTTTACAAATACATCTTTCATTGGAAAGGGGATGCTGTCAGATTCTTGAGCAATGTTTAATGCAATTATTTGTTCTGCTTTGATGTAAGGAAACATCAGTGAGAATATTCCCGTATCTGCACCAATGAAATGATGGCCATCAATCTTGCAGGCTACGTGAAGTTTTGTTTTTGTAGCCTCAGCATCAATGCCAATCATGTGAATAGTTCCTTTTGGAAAGTGATGGTATGCATTCTTCAAAATATAACCAGCTTCCTGAATGTTGAATGGTGAAACTTGGTGGGAAATATCAATGATTTGTGCTGACGGAGACTCTGATAAAATGGCTCCTTTTATGGCTGCAGTAAAATAATCCTTGTTACCGTAATCGCTTGTTAATGTAATGATTGCCATATTGCTGAAAAACAGCTAATTTTATTTGAAATAAATTAACGAAATTTGTTATTTTGTGACATTAAAATTAAGCAAATAATCTAAGTTGAAAAGAATTTTAAACGAATTCATTTAACTACATAAATATCAGTTGTTTGGCAGAAAAAAAGTTTACTTTAACCGGCATCGATCCCATAGATCTTTACGGTACACGAAATTCCAAGTTGGACTTGATTAAATCCTATTATCCCAAGCTGAAAATTATAGCACGCGGAGGGAGTATCACTGTTTTGGGTGAAGAAGAGATTATTGAACAGTTTGAAACAAAATTACAAGTATTGATTCAGCACTTCCATAAATACAATCGACTGACAGAAAGTAACATCGACCGATTGATTATGGAAGATCACAATGTCGTTTTGGAATTAGATGACGATGTTATTGTTCACGGAACTCATGGTAAATTGGTTAAGGCTAGAACAGCCAATCAAAGAAAGTTGGTTGATTTGTCTCATGACAATGATATGATTTTTGCCATAGGCCCAGCGGGAACAGGTAAAACGTATACTGCAGTAGCTCTCGCTGTAAGAGCTCTTAAGAATAAAGAAGTAAAAAGAATTATATTAACTCGTCCTGCAGTAGAGGCTGGCGAGAATCTCGGTTTTTTGCCCGGAGACATGAAAGACAAATTAGACCCTTACATGCAGCCTCTTTATGATGCGCTGAATGACATGATTCCTGCCGAAAAATTGAAGGCTTTTATTGAGGAGAGAGTCATTCAAATTGCACCATTAGCTTTCATGCGAGGTAGAACGCTAGACAATGCTTTCGTAATACTTGATGAATCTCAAAATACGACGGTACAACAAATGAAAATGTTCCTCACACGTATGGGACGTTCTGCTAAGTTTGTAGTTACTGGTGATATGACACAAGTTGATTTACCTAACCGTCAAAAGTCTGGTTTAAGACACGCCATTGATTTGCTATCTGAAGTAAAGGGTATTGGTATCGTATTCCTAGATGAAAAGGATGTGATACGACACAAATTAGTAATGAAAATTATTCAAGCTTATAAAAAAGAACAACAACACCTAAAAGAAAAACAAATTGGGAAACACGATTCTAAAAACTGATTTTAATTTTCCGGGACAGTCAAATGTTTATCACGGAAAAGTACGTGAAGTATACACGATTAACAATGAATTATTGGTCATGATTGTTTCAGATCGCATCTCTGCTTTCGATGTTGTGATGCCTAAGGGAATTCCTTTCAAAGGACAAGTACTGAACCAGATAGCGGCTAAATTTCTAGATGCTACCAGTGACATTGTACCGAACTGGAAGTTAGATATTCCAGATCCAATGGTTACTGTAGGGAAATACTGTGAGCCTTTTAAAGTTGAAATGGTAATTCGCGGATACCTTTCTGGACACGCTTGGAGAGAGTACCGTTCGGGTAAAAGAGTTATTTGTGGAGTTGAGATGCCTGATGGGATGAAAGAGAATGACAAATTCCCTAATCCACTCCTCACGCCTACAACAAAAGCAGATGTTGGACATGATGAAGATATTTCTAGAGAAGAGATTCTAAAGCAAGGGCTTGTTTCCGAAGAAGATTACCTACTTCTGGAGAAGTACACTAGAGAAATATTTCAGAGAGGTACAGAGATAGCTGCTGAAATGGGGCTAATTCTTGTAGACACTAAATATGAATTTGGTAAAGATATAGATGGAAACATTAATTTGATTGATGAAATTCATACTCCAGATTCATCACGTTATTTTTACATTGATGGTTATTCAGAGCGCCAGGATACCGATGAGCCACAAAAGCAATTGTCAAAAGAGTTTGTTCGTCAGTGGCTAATATCTAATGGTTTTCAAGGTAAAGATGGTCAGCAAATCCCTGACATGGACGAAGCTTTTACTGATTCTGTATCCGAAAGATATATTGAGCTTTATGAAAATATTACAGGAGATAAGTTTGAAAAGGCTGATGTTTCTGATGTATTGAAAAGAGTTGAGAAAAACATATTAGCTTACTTAAGTTAAAAAAGTTTTATGCAAAAAAAGGCGTCTTGATCTAAGACGCCTTTTTTTTGCTTTACAATTTGAGCTTTATACTTTTTGGTGTGACCAATCAAAGTCCTTATAGTCGTTGATGACATTATATAGAGTGCCTCTTTCAATGGGATGGCGACCTATATTTTCAATCAACTCACAAAGTTCTTGAGTACTTAGGTTTGGACTTTGTTCTTCAGCACCTGCCATGGCGTATATTTTGGTGGAATCATCAATAGTCCCATCGATGTCAT
Organism: Flavobacteriales bacterium UBA7430; assembly: GCA_002478765.1. Classification (GTDB taxonomy): domain Bacteria; phylum Bacteroidota; class Bacteroidia; order Flavobacteriales; family UBA7430; genus UBA7430. The sequence goes on along the minus strand of DLQO01000045.1, from coordinate 66,651 downwards.
TAACTCCGAAGTTGAGAGACATTTGAGCCGTATTTCTTCCTATCATAGGCCAATATGCTTTAATGTGTTTGAAATTGTCAAGGAAAATTCTTGATACGGCATACATCTTCAAGTCTTCGATGATAGAAACTTCTGGCACATCAGACATCTGATTATTTCCATTTCTGAATTTTAGAGGGATGAATGTGTTAAAACCGTTGGTTTTATCTTGTAAAACTCTTAATCGATTCATGTGATCGATACGATGTGCATAATTTTCGTAATGACCATAGAGGAGTGTGGCGTTTGAAGGCATGCCAACTTTGTGGGCAGTTTCATGAATTTCTAACCACTGATCTGTTGTACACTTATCATCGCAAATTTGAGCCCTTATCTTTTCATCAAATATTTCTGCACCTCCTCCTGGTAGAGAATCTTGACCGTGATTCTTGAGAATGGTTAACCCTTCTTCAAATGAAACTTTTGCTTTGCGACACATATACTCCAATTCAACGGCTGTAAATGCTTTGATATGTAAACCAGGTCTGTGTGTCTTTATTCTTTGGATGAGATCAGCAAAGTAGTGTAAACCCATTTTGGGGTGAACACCACCTACAATATGAACCTCTGTTACGGGCTGGCCGTCGTATTCTTTGACCTTTTTTAAAATGGCATCTGAATCTAATTCCCAGCCTTCTTGCCGATGTTTGAGTAATCTTGAGTAAGAACAAAATTTACAATCGAAAACACATATGTTGGTTGGCTCTATGTGAAAGTTTCTGTTGAAGTAGGTGTAATCACCATGTTTTTTAGTTCGGATGTAATCGGCTAAACTTCCTAAAAAGCCAAGCTCTCCGTGTTCAAATAGATAAACCCCCTCTTCAACTGTAATCCGTTCATCATCAAGTACTTTTTGAGCAATCGACTTGAGTGTTGAATCTATTTCTGAGTGTAAATAAATGTCCTTTTTTTCTTCTGCAACCATAGCCTTGAAATTCTTAACAAATATACTCCAATTTTACCTAAAGAGCTTTTGTCCCACATAAATTATAGCCCATAAATTGAATGCTATACCTAGGGATTAGCATTTTTAAATAAATCGTTTGGTAAAAATCATTTCTTTATAACTCTGTTTTTTGTTTTGGCTTTATGCGTGCACATTTCTTATATTTAGGGTATTGAAAAGCAGCGTTTACTAATGATTAAGAATCTAATCATCATTTTATTTTCCGTGTGTTTTATTTTGTCTTGCAACTCTGAGTTGCAGAATGAAAAGAAATCCACCACGCCTTATAAGTTTAGCCTCCCGTCTAATTTTCCTCCCATGGTAATTCCAATTGACAATCCCATGACTGAGGAGGGGGTTGCTTTGGGGCGTATGTTATTCCACGAACCTCTTTTGAGTGCTAACGGATCTCAGTCTTGTTCCTCTTGTCATCAACAAAAAAATGGATTTACTGAGTCGAAACCCCTGAGCATTGGTATAGATGGTATATCGGGTAATAGAAATGCGATGGTCCTTTTTAATTTGGGTTGGAGTTCCACTTTGTTTTGGGACGGACGAACAATTAGTTTGGAGGAGCAAGCATTTGATCCTATTGTAGATCCCATCGAAATGCATGATACTTGGTTAAATGTGGCAAATAAGTTAAATGCTCACCCAACCTACCCTGAATTATTTAAAGTGGCTTTTGATGTTGATGAAATAGATTCTAGTTATGTGGTAAAGGCATTGGCTCAATTTGAAAGGACTCTTATTTCAGGCAATTCAAAATGGGATCAGTGGACTCGTGGAGAAGTCATGTTTACCGCACAAGAACTTAAAGGGTGGGATTTGTTTAACAAAGATCGAACTAATTTTACCACAGGAGCTGATTGCTTCCACTGTCATTCGGCACCTCTTTTTACGGACTATATTTTCCATAATAATGGTTTGGATTCAGAGGAATCTTTTGAAGATCTTGGCTTGTATGAAACTACCGGAAGTGATCTGGATAGAGCTAAGTTTAAAACACCCACATTGAGAAATATAGAGGTTACGGGTCCTTACATGCATGATGGTCGTTTTGAAACTTTAGAAGAAGTATTGGAGCACTATAATTTTGGTGGCCATTTTTCATCAACAATTGACCCGCTAATGAAAAATACTGGAGATGGTTTGCTGTTGTCAAAGGAAGATAAGTTGGCGCTATTGGCTTTTCTAAAAACATTAACGGATGAAGAGTTTTTAAATAAGTCCGAGTTTTCTAACCCTTTTCATTAATTCCTCAGGTAAATGTGTTGCCCCATTAATCTTAGAGCTTATTAAGGGTTATGTTGCTTACACAAGCCTTAAATTTGTAAAAATAAAACCGCATGAAATTATTTCGATTTATCGCTTTCTTAGAGGGTGCATCCTACCTGCTTCTACTTTTCATCGCCTCACCGATTAAATACTTTTATGGCGATGCGAGTTTCGTTAAAATGCTTGGAATGCCTCACGGAATACTTTTTGTAGCCTACGTAGGCTTTGCTCTTTATTTCATGCAAATGCATGAGTGGACTTTGAAGAAATTAATTATCGTTCTTTTAGGTGCCGTCATACCTTTTGGTACTTTTTATATCGACAAGAAGTATTTGCGGGTTTAATTAAAACTTTTGACCGATCAAGAATATTATCGGTCTAGTAAAGTTTTTAGCGATTTTAGTTTTTGGAATGACTTTTCCAAATAAGTTATTTTTCGATTTTCAGGAAGTTTGTGGTAAGGTTTGCCCATCTTTAATATGTTTTTTGAGAAAAAACTTGCGGCCATACCCCATTTTAATAGAAACATATCGCGCCCTGTATTTTTTTTCACACGTTTGGTGGATTTGGATCCAAAATGGTAAACAAGGCTATTCCCAACACCTTTGAATGTGCGGACTCCTGCTTCGTAGAGTTTTTTAGAGAAATCAGGGTCCGAGTACATACCCGGACTAAACTCAACACTCAATCCACCCACAAGATCCCATGTGTCGATGTGAACGACGTTAGGAGGCCAAGTACTGCCACTCCAATCCTTAATGCTGAGATTTTTGTATTCTTTTAAAAGTAATTCTTCATTAAAGTTCTCTAAAGAATCTCCATAATTTTGAACCTTTACACATGGATTCTTGGTGTTATGAGGCTCTATCATTGTAGACGAAATCATGAAAAGTTTAGTATTTAACTTTGCAATTTCATCTTTCAGTATTTTGTCCCAGTTTGGTAGGGCGTACATATCATCGTTTAGGTATGCTACGTAGTCTGATTTAACGAGACTTCTACATACATTCAAACCATAGCAGATTCCTATATTTTTCTTTGCATGAATGTAATCTAAATCTTTTTGTGTCTTTAACCAATCCAGAGTCCCATCTGCACCTTCATTAACAAGAACAATCAGTTGAATGTTTGTGGTTGAGTTTTTTTGTATGCTCGAGACACATAGCTTTAAGTACTCTAAATTATTCCATGTAGGAATGAATACAGAAAAGTCAAATTTTTCATCAGCTGTGTTTATGACTTTGTCTAGATTTTCAATCATTTTTGTTTGATTTTTTCTTGTTGATTTCAGGATCAACATAAATTATGTAGATGTAGCTTAGTTTAAATCTAGATCTAACAGTTTTTTCAGATACATTAACTTGGGATGCTTTTCGACCATGTGTTTGTATTTGTCTTGAGGTGTGTATAATGTTTTGCTTTCTTCAACGGCTACAACTGGGAAGTCGATATTTATCCCATAATTATTTAATGATTTCCGCAAAAACGTAAGTAATTCCGGTTTCTCAGCTTGTAGATCTTCTGCTAGTGCCTGACTTTCGACGGGGAAATGAAGTAGGTAGTTGTTGTCAATTTTCGGAAATTGTTGTGAAAACAGTCGGAAAAGGGATATTTTACCTTTGTTCTCTATGGTTTTTGCATACTCCAACCAGAGTGGATTTAATTGGTCTTCTCTGAAATCGGATCGAGATTCTCCCGTAGCGGCTTTTATTTCTAGCTCGCTTTCTTCAGTCTCCTTTTTATTGAGAAATTGGTTTATGGATAAACCACTCAGTCCACTTGTTTTAATTTTATTTAAAATTGCAGGATTTGCTTTTTTGAGTTTTGCTTTCTGCGATTTTTCAGCCTTAGTTGGTTCGGGCCTTTGAGTATAGGAATGGTTGATTTGTTCTTTGATGGAACTCGGCGAAACTGTTTGCTTTGAATTTGTTTTGTGAAGTGAGGTGTGCGCTATGATGAATGACTTATGACGTTTTTTTTTTAGTCCACCTTCTGAGGAAAGTGAACAAATTTGCATCAAGCCCAGCTCAATGAGGAGTCTCTGGTTTCTGCTGGATTTATATTGAACGTCACATTCATTACATAGTTCTAAAGCTCTCAAAATAAAGTCTTGATTGCAATTTTGAGATTGAGTAACGTATTTTGTTTTAATGGTATCTCCAACTTCAATAAGCTCTACTGTTTTTGGGTTCTTGCATACCAAGACATTTCTGAGGTGTTCAGCAAGACCGTTGATGAAGTTGTGTCCGTCAAATCCTTTTTTAAGTATGTCGTTGAATGTTAGTAGAGTAGAGGGTATGTCTTGCTGTAAAGCTTGATCAATGACTTTGAAGTAATAATCATAATCAAGAATATTTAAATTTTCAATAGTGTCTTTGTAGGTTATTTTTGCTTGGTTGAAGCTAACCATTCTATCAAAAATTGAAAGTCCATCTCGTAAAGCACCGTCTGCTTTTTGACCAATGATGTGTAAAGCATCTGATTCAAATTCTATGTTTTCCTGTTTGCATATTTCACCTAGATGTTTTGCTACATCTTCTACTTGGATTCGTTTAAAGTCGAAAATTTGACATCGAGACAGAATCGTTGGGATGATCTTATGCTTCTCGGTTGTGGCCAATATGAAAATAGCATGAGCTGGAGGCTCTTCCAATGTCTTAAGGAATGCGTTAAAAGCTGCTTGAGAGAGCATGTGAACCTCATCAATGATGTAGATTTTCCGATCGCCTACTTGTGGTGGAATTCGTACTTGTTCAACCAGATTTCGAATGTCTTCAACAGAATTGTTAGAGGCAGCGTCTAACTCGTGTATGTTAAAGGAGTGTTGTTCGTTAAATGATGTGCAAGATTCACATGCATTACATGCTTCGGTTGCTTCGGAAAGATTTAAACAATTGATTGTTTTTGCAAGTATACGAGCGCAAGTAGTTTTACCTACACCTCTGGGGCCACAGAACAAAAAAGCTTGAGCCAAATGATTATTGATAATGGCATTTTTCAGCGTATTGGTTATAGACTGTTGTCCTACCACCGTGTCGAAGGTTTGAGGTCTATATTTACGTGCCGATACAATGAAATTTGTCATGGGTAATCATTACTGGTTGAAGTACTTTCAAATATAAAAGATGTTTTGATTTTATCACCTTTTTTACATGAGTAAGATATTAACAATTTTAGGTCTCCCTTCTTTAATGCACCAAATATTCTATTGGGTTTAATTCTATAAGTGGTTGAGGTATTCTATTAATTTTTTGACAGCTTTACCTCGATGACTAACTTCTCCTTTTTCTTGGAGTGTCATTTGTGCAAAACTACGTTTTTCATTTTTTGGTACAAAAATTGGGTCGTAACCAAAGCCCTTTTCTCCTAGTTTCTCTGTACTAATTTCACCTTCAACTTTTCCTTCAAAAAGATGTTTATTTCCATTTAAAATTAGAGCGATAGCTGTCCTGAAATTTGCTTTACGATGGTTGTTACCATCGAGCTCTGAGAGGATTTTCCCCATGTTAGCTTCAGCATTACGATTAGGGCCAGCATAGCGGGCAGAATAAACACCCGGATTTCCGTTAAGAGCATCAACTTCTAACCCGGTATCGTCAGCAAAGCAATCGTATCCATAATGGTCCTTGACGTAATTTGCTTTCTGAAAGGCATTGTCTTCTAAAGTATCACCTGTTTCGGGAATGTCTTCAGTACAACCGATATCAATTAAACTCACGATTTTAATTTTGTCAGGCACAAGAGCTTTAATTTCCTTTAGTTTATTTGGGTTATTTGTAGCAAAAACGATTTTCATGACAGTTTGTAGTTTTAAGAATATTAACAAAGGATTTAAGTACGTGTCGGTTAACGTTCCTGGTAAATACTGATGGTTGCAAACCCTTCTGTTTGGTAATTTAACCATTGACCCTGAGGTCCGGTGTAAATTAGTAATGCATCCAAATCCGGATGTTTCTTAAGGAATTTAAGACTCTTTTCTACTCCCATAACCATACATGCCGTAGCATAAGCATCGGCTTCCATACAAGATTTACTTAGAATGGTAACACTCAATAAATCTGTTTGAATGGGTTTCCCAGTTTTTGGATGTATGGTATGGGCATATTTTGAACCGTCCTGATCGTCAACTTTAAACTTGCGATAGTTCCCAGAGCTTGCAACTGCCATATCATGAACTTCTATGATGGCTTGAAATCGATTTTCCTGAAGGTTTTCGGTCGGTTTATCGATGCCTATTCGCCAAAGCATATTATCAGCATTATACCCTTTGCACTTCAGTTCTCCACCAACTTCGATCATGTAGTCGTTAATCCCTTTTTTTTGTAATTCCTCTCCGATCAAATCAACTGTAAATCCTTGAGCGATGGCATTGAAGTCTAGTTGTGTGTTTGGGTTTGTTTTAAAAAGTAAATTCTCTTTCAGCTGAAGCTTTTCATAGCCTACTGTTTTCATGAGATTAGCGTGCAGCTCTTTGTCTGTGTTTTGCGGTTGCTCAAAACCAAAGCCCCAGTAATTGACGATTGGAGCAATTGTTGGGTCAAATGAACCATTTGTTTCTTCAGCTATTCTCACAGCCGCTTCAAAAACGCGCACAAATAATGAGTCCGTTTTTGTTGATTCATTTCGGTTTATCTTACTGATGGTAGACTCCGTTTTGTAAGTAGATAATGAATAATCAACTTGTTGTAGTACACGATTGATGTCATTCTTGAGATCTTCTCCATTAGGACTCATGTAACGAATGTTGTAGGTTGTTCCTTGTGTGTAGCCAAAGTTGCTGACCAACGATTTGTTGGTAGGAATTGTCCCGCAAGAGAATAACAAGAGAGTGACGAAATAGAGTAGGTTTTTCATGAGTGTCTACAAATGTAATTAAAAAGATGAAATGCTTGTTTTAGATCATTTCACAACATAAAAAAAGACCCGCTTTCGCGAGTCTTAGTATATTTTATTCTTTTAGCCTCCAAAGTCGTCAAAGGCAACATTTTCTGGAGGTACTCCCCAGTCGTCACACATTTTCAGAACTGCTTGGTTCATCATAGGAGGCCCGCAGAAGTAGAATTCAATATCTTCAGGAGCATCGTGAGAAGTCAAATGGTGTTCAATTACAGCGTTGTGCACGAAACCTAAGAAACCGTCTCCATTATCATCTAAGCTTTTCTTTTCTGTCCAATTGTCTTCTGGAGCAGGTTCTGAAAGAACGAGGTGAAACTTGAAGTTCGGGAATTCTTTTTCAATTTGACGGAAGTCTTCCTCATAGAATAACTCTCTTCTTGAACGACCACCATAGTAATATGTTACTTTACGGTCAGTTTTCAATGTGTGGAATAAGTGGAACAAGTGGGAACGCATAGGAGCCATTCCTGCACCACCACCAATGTAAACCATTTCAGCATCTGTATCTTTGATGAAGAATTCACCATAAGGGCCAGAAATTGTTACTTTATCTCCTTCTTTAAGCGAGAAGACATACGAAGAACAAATACCAGGATTCACGTCCATCCACCCATTCACTGATCGATCCCATGGTGGCGTAGCTATACGAATAGTTAGCATTACGATGTTACCTTCTGCAGGGTGATTAGCCATGGAGTAAGCACGGAAGCATTCTTCGTCATTTTTCATTTTAAGAGACCACAAATCAAATTTATCCCATTCCGCTTTAAATTTGTCTGGTCCACTTGGGTCATTCGCTTCAGGGCGAATATCAAAGTCTTTGAAATCTACTTCTACTTCGGGAACATCGATTTGGATGTACCCACCTGCCTCAAAATCAAGATTCTCACCCTCAGGTAGTTTTACCGTAAAGGATTTAATAAATGAGGCAACATTGTAGTTAGAGATCACTTCACATTCCCACTTCTTAATTCCAAAGATCTCTTCTGGAATCTGAATGTTCATGTCATTTTTAATTTTCACTTGACAACCCAAACGCCAATCGCTTGCAATTTCTTTACGTGAAAAATAAGGTTTTTCTGTAGGAAGTATTTCTCCTCCACCTTCGGTAATCTGACACTTACACATGGCACAAGTACCACCACCACCACAGGCAGAAGGTAAGAAGATTTGGTTATCACCTAGTGTTGAGAGTATCGTCGAACCAGACTCTACTTCAATTTCCTTTTCACCGTTGATGACAAGTTTTACCTTTCCACCAGGAGATAATTTTGCTTTAGCAAATAGTAGTATACCCACTAATGATAAAACGACAGCGAGGAATACAAAAATTGTTGATAAAAGTGTAGTAGCCATTTTAGTGTCTTTTCAGAATTATAATTGAATACCCATAAAACTCATAAAGGCGATACCCATCAAACCGGTAATGATGAATGTAATACCCAAACCTCTGAGTGGTGCTGGCACATTTGAATAACGAATTTTTTCACGAATTGCAGCAATAGCAACAATAGCTAAAAACCATCCCACTCCTGAGCCTAATGCAAAAACTGTCGCCTCAGTAATCGTTGAGTACTGTCTTTCTTGCATGAATAAGGCTCCACCTAAAATGGAACAGTTTACAGCAATAAGTGGAAGGAAAATACCCAAGGCTCCATAAAGAGCCGGTGATACTTTTTCAACGATCATCTCTACCAATTGTACCATAGATGCAATGACAGCAATAAACATAATGAAACTTAGGAATGACAAGTCTACATCTGCTAGGTCATCAGAAAACCACGTTAAAGCACCTGCTTTTAAAACGTAATTCTCTAGTAAGTAATTGATAGGAACCGTAATACCCAAAACGAAAATTACAGCTGCACCTAAACCAACTGCTGTTTTAACAGTTTTCGATACGGCTAGGTAAGAACACATCCCCAAGAAGTAGGCAAAAATCATATTGTCTACGAAGATGGATTTAACGAATATATTTACTAAGTCTAGCATGATCTTAATTTTCTTCGATTAGGTCTTTGTTTCTACTTCGTTGTGCCCAGATGATTAATGCTACGGTGATTAATGCCATAGGTGGAAGAATCATCATGTTATTGTTCATGTACCCCAATTCATAGAACGATTCAGGAATGATTTGTATACCCCAAAACTTACCAGAACCAAGTACTTCTCTGAAGAGTGCTACGGCAACAAGGATCCAGGCATATCCTATTGCATTCCCAATAGCATCTAGGAATGATGGCCAAATTTTATTTCCAAGCGCAAATGCTTCTAAACGACCCATTATAATACAGTTGGATATGATCAACCCTACGAAAACGGATAGTTTTTCAGAAACATCCGGTAAGAAGGCTTTCAGAACTTCGTCTACAAGGATTACTAATGCAGCAACCACAACTAATTGAACAATTATTCGGATTCTTGAAGGGATTAAATTTCGTAATATCGATACTATGATATTTCCAAATATCATTACAGCTAATACCGATAATGACATAACGAATGCTTGTTCAATTTGAACTGTAATGGCCAATGCAGAACAGATTCCTAATACTTGAACTGAAATTGGATTTGCACTATCTAGAGGATCTGATAATAACTTACGATTTTTCTTGGAGAATAGTGCTTCTTTTTTTTCTGCCATAACCTTTAATTTTTTGATTTAAAGTAGTTTGCATAGACTTCTAATGTTCGAGTTGTCATTTCTTCAACTCCTTTGGAAGTAATTGTACCACCAGTTATGCCATCAACTTTAGAGTTTAGTCCGTAACCAGAACCATCTTTTACTACGATGATAGGTTGGAATGTTCCTGTTGTGTCAGTTATCATTTCTCCAGTATACTGGTCAGAATATGATGCATACTTGATTTCAGCACCTAATCCAGGAGTCTCTGCTTTGTGGTCGAAGGTTGCGCCATAAATTGTCTTGTAGTCAGATTCTAAAGCAACAAAACCCCAAATCGGACCCCAAAGCCCCGTTCCAATAACAGGTATTACGAAGTATTTGTTGCCTTCTTTCTCACAGATGTAAAGAGGATAGTTTCTATCTGTTAGGTCTAAATTCTTATCTCGAAATTCTTTTTTGATGTCTACATCAAATGGATTAGCACTTAAGTCTTTGCCCGAGATAATTTTTGAATCTACGATGTACTTTTTATACATTTCTTGTGCATTAGCCCGAGTTGCCTCAACATTAATAGCACTTAAAATATTGATCATTTTTTTGTCCGTAGCATTTTTATCTTGACGCGATTTAAGCCCTTGAGAAGCTACCGCCAACAAAGTACCTACTACTGCTACCATAGCAACGGCGAAGCTGAAAGTGTATTTGTTACTGTTTTTATTGATTGCCATGTCTGTAAATTAAGCTGTTTTTACTCGTTTCAGTCTCCTGTTAACGTTTGCAGAGACCACGTAGTGATCGATGACTGGTGCCATGATGTTCATGAACAAGATGGCCATCATGATTCCTTCAGGATAAGCAGGATTTACAACTCGAATTAGAATTCCAAGAATCCCAATTAGGAATCCATAAATCCATTTACCTCGCGTTGTTTGTGCTGCTGAAACCGGGTCTGTTGCCATAAATACGACTCCGAACAAGAAACCACCCAAACAAATTTGATGGAAAGGAGTGATTTGAAGTAGGTAATTCGTCGTTTCAACAGAGTCAGCAAAATAGTTGAAAATAACGGTCATTACCAGACCACCAACAATTCCGGACAGTATGATTCTCCATGAACCGACACCCGTCGCAATCAAATAACCTGCACCTATAAGTATGAGTAGCGCCGAAGTCTCAGAAGCTGAACCGGGAATGTTTCCTATAAAACTCTCCATGAGAGAAGGTATTTTGGTTGCGAGACCGTTGTAAGCGTCCGCAAGTGCAGTCGCTCCAGAATATCCATCAACAGGAATTTTATCATTTAAAGAAATCCAAACTTTGTCGCCAGACATCATGGTAGGATAGGCAAAGTACAAAAAGGCTCTAGCCGTTAATGCTGGGTTTAGAATATTCATTCCAGTACCACCAAATACTTCTTTACCAATTACTACCGAAAATGCAACGGCTATACCGAGCATCCAAAGCGGTAGGTCGGCTGGCATAATCATCGGTATTAGTAAACCAGTAACCAGGTACCCTTCGTTTACGGAGTGTCCACGTGAAATGGCAAAGGCAAATTCAATACCAAGCCCCACACCGTATGAAACGATTATCATTGGGACTACTTTCATAGCTCCAAATAAGAAGGCCTCTAATAGCTGAGGTTCTAATTGACCTAGTGCAAGAAAATGTTGGTAGCCTATGTTCCACATTCCAAATAGCAAAGATGGAATGAGGGCGATAATTACCGTAAACATGGTTCTTTTTAGATCAATCGCATCATGGATGTGTGTTCCTGACTTTGAAGTGTGATCTGGAACAAATAAGAAAGTTTCAAAAGCGTCGTAAGCTGGGTACAGTTTTTCTAACTTCCCACCGTCTACAAAATGAGGCTTAACGTTATCTAGTAAATTTCTGAATAATTTCATGGTCTTGTCTTTAGCTACATTCTTTTTTTACTAAGTCCAAACCTTCCCGAAGAATTTCTTGGATAGGAGTTTTTGAGGTACAAGAGAATTCACACAGGGCGAAATCTTCTTCAGCAACTTCATAAATCCCTAAATTCTCCATCAGCTCAATGTCACCAATCATGATGGCTTTAATTAAGTGTTGTGGATATAGGTCCATAGGGAGAACATTTTCATATTGCCCCGTAACAACGTATGCACGTTCTTCTCCATTCATATTGGCGGAGATGGTAAATTCTTTTTTTGGATTTAACCAAGAGAAGAATGTTCTTGATAAACTAAACTTACTAAAACTTGGAAGTAGCCAACCTAAGAAATCTGGTTCATTACCTTCAGGAATTACACAAACTTCATTGTCGTAAAAGCCTAAGTGTCCGTCGGCATCAATTTTTGTTCCGGTAAGAACATTACCACTGATGTATCGATTGTTTTGATCCAAGACATTTTCTTCCGTCATTGTGGTGATGGAAGCACCTTGAATGGTTCTGTAGTAACGAGGCTTTTCAATTTGAGATCCAGCTAAAGCAACAAGTCGCGTTGCATCATATTTACCGTCATTGAAAAGACGACCGATTGCAATGATGTCCTGAGGATACATGTACCAAACTACTTCACCTTTATTAATAGGGTCTATGTGATGAATTTGAACACCAACATTACCCGATGGGTGTGGTCCAGAAATTTTATTTATTTGAACTCCTTTAGCACTTGTGAATACTGAAGATGGGTTAGAATTGCCATCAATATTTAAGTGCGTTGTACCTTCCGTAAGTTTTGTTACAATATTCAGTCCGTCTTGGAATTCCTTTTCCATCCCGTGAAGAACAAAATCACTGTCACAAGCTAATGGAGCACTGTCAAATGCAGAGATGAAAATTGATTTTGGTAAATCGGTGGGATTTGCAATGACAGCAAAAGGTCGCTGACGTACAAATGGCCACAAGCCTGAAGCTAACATTTGCTCGATGATTTGATCACGAGATAAATCTTTTGCTTCTGATTTGGAGAACTCTTTGTAGGTAATTGTGGCGTCAGCCTTAATTACTACAGCAAGAATTTTTCTTTTATCACCACGACGAATTTCGGTAACTTCACCACTAACAGGGGATGTGATAACAACAGATGAGTTTTCCTTGTCAAAGAATAAAGGAGAACCTGCCTGAACTTTGTCACTAGCTTTTACTGTTAATTTTGGTGTTAATCCCGTAAAATCGCTCGGCTTTACAAGGTAATATTCCGAAGATGGAATATTGGCGTAAACGCGTTCCGCTGATCCTTTCAACTTAATGCTAACGCCTCTTTTGATACGAATGTCTGTAGACATGCCTGTTATGAGAGATTGATTAATCCTAAATTTTGAATTGCAAAAGTAATGATTTTAGAGCGCTTATTAAATAGTTTGATGCTTATTTAAAGTAAATTTTAATTCAGATTGGTAGTTTTAATTTTATTTTTTGGTTTTGAAGCCCTATTATCGCTGCTATTTGAAAGATGGTTCATTATTTTAAAGCTTGATCCAATCATGTAAAATTTATTTAAAGTCCCGTATTTTTTGTTGTAATTTGAATCCCTCTATGAGCGTCTTAATTTTTTTTTAAATGTCTTTGAAATCAATTTTCATTTTATCTGCAATGTTTGTGTTCAATTCCGAAGCACAGCCTCATTGGGACCCAGGTCAAGTGGTTCATGACTCCATCTACAGTGAAAATGTAAAGTCTTGCCTTTTAACACCGGCGGAGTCGCTTGTTGCTTTCCCTCTTATTGACTTGGATTCCAGCGAGGAATTGGTCTTGCAATTTGATGATTTTGGTTATGAGGTACTTGATTACGTATACACGATCAATCATTGTAATGCGGATTGGAGAATCTCAGACTTACACACAAATGAATACATTGATGGATTTACTGAGAATTACATTGATGATTATGCGTTTTCATTCAACACGAAACGCAATTACGTACACTATGAACTAACTCTTCCAAATAAAGATTTTCAGTTTATCAAGTCAGGGAATTACATCCTAACTGTTTATGATTTTAAGCAGCCTAGCAGAGCTCTTTTTGTAAAACGTTTTATGGTTCACGAAAAAAGCGTTCTTATAGGTGCTGAGGTCCATCAGACAACATTAGCACAGGGTCGGTACACGGATCATGAAGTTGATGTCGTTGTGAATTTTATAGATGCAGATTATATTAACCCCATTCAAGATGTGAAGTTGGTCATTCATCAGGGACATCGCTGGGATAATGTGATAACAAATTTGACCCCAAGTCATATAGAAAACAAACGATTGGTGTATGATTTTGAGGATGAATCTAGTTTTAATGCGGGTAACGAGTATCGTTTTTTCGATACCAAGAGTGTACGTTATTACACGGAAAGAGTTCAGAGGATAATTTCAGATTCAACCGATGTTTTTTTGTTGCATCCAGATTACCCTAGGGTCAACCAGCCCTATAGTTTTGATCAAGACTTGGAAGGCTATTACGTGGTTAATGTAATGGAAAAGTCTGATCCTAGAGTAGAGGCGGATTATGTGTGGGTGAATTTTTGCTTAAAGCGGAAACCTTTTTTAACCGATGGAGATCTCTTTGTATATGGGGGCTTAACAGATTGGAATCTTAAAAAAGAGGCACGCATGGATTACAATACAGAAGAGTCTTGTTACGAAACATCGTTGTTGTTAAAGCAAGGGTATTATAATTATACCTACATGTACTACAATCAAAAGAGTGGAGAGTTAAGTCAGAAATATGTAGAAGGTAGTTTTTATCAAACCAGCCAAGACTATTTTGTTTTGGTTTACGTGTATGATCATGATTATGGATACGATCGACTCTTAGGAGTTCGAAGAGTGACAACCAAAGGAATGTTTTAACAGCAGGTTTAATTAAATACAAAAGGGGCTAAAAGATGAAAATGAGGGATTTCAACTTGAAATTTTTTATTGTCAGCTAAGCGTTTGAAAAGATAACTCCCTTTCATGGCGCCGATAGGGCATTTTAGTTGAGAGCCGGATTCATAGGTGTGTTTCTCTCCAGGGAGTAAAATGGGCTGTTCTCCTATGACACCATTTCCTTCAATCTCATAATCATAGTCGGCAGCATCTAAAACAAGCCAGCGCCTTTTGAGGAGTTTGATGGTGTGATTGCTATTGTTTTCTATAATTACTTGGTAAGAAAATACGTCAACACTACCTTCGATACTGTCAAAATTCCCCTCATAAGAAGGTTTTACTGAGACCTTAATATCTTTTGTTATTTTATATTTCATTATAAATTATTTACAACAATAATACTTTTTTATAAAATTGGTTTTACAAAAAACAAAAAATTCAATGCACCAACTTATCAACATCAGCTTGAATTTTGAATGCCTATTCTTGGTTGATTCTTTGATGTTGGTGTTTCTAAGGCACGCTATTTGTAACCAATTATTGGGTTAACAATGTTGAGGCAGAGTGTAAGTGATTAACGATGGGGTTTATGTAATAATGGTTTAATGTATGATTGAATATGGGAAAAGGTTTTTTTAATGTGCCTAAGGTTTCGTGTGAACGGGTTCGCTCATTTGAGATAGGTTCAGAAGATCGAAAATCAGTGATCTTAGAGTACGATAAAATGATGTCGAGCGTTATCGATGTGCCTATGTACATTGGAGCTGAACAAGTTCGAACGAATGACTTAGTGTCAATAGTTCCACCCCACAAGCACACGCATGTTGTTGGACATTATCACAAAGGGGGTGCTGCTCATTCGAAAATGGCGATAGATGAAGCTATGGAAGCAAAATCAAGTTGGGCAGAGATGCGTTGGGAGCACCGAGCTTCAATTTTTTTGAAGGCCGCAGATTTATTGGCAGGTCCTTTTCGGTCTAAGATGAATGCCTCCACCATGTTGGTTCAATCAAAAAATGTACATCAAGCTGAGATTGATGCGGCGTGTGAGTTGATTGATTTTTTGCGGTTTAATGTGCTTTACATGACTGATATTTTTAAGCAGCAACCAGAATCTTCGGAAGGGGTGTGGAATCGAATGGAATTTCGTCCTTTGGAGGGGTTCGTCTACGCTGTAACTCCTTTTAATTTCACTTCGATAGCGGCTAATTTATGTATTGCTCCCGCCATAATGGGTAACACTGTTGTGTGGAAGCCTTCAGATGCACAAATTTACTCAGCTCATATTACAATGGAATTGTTGAAGGCTGCTGGGCTTCCGGATGGTGTTATAAATGTTGTTTATGGCGATCCTTCTGAGATTTCAAATGAGGTATTAGCAAGTCCATATTTTGGAGGTTTACACTTTACGGGATCTACCTTCGTCTTCAAAAGTCTTTGGAAACAAATTGGAAATAACATACATAATTACAAATCTTATCCTCGTATTGTGGGAGAGACCGGTGGGAAAGATTTTATTATGGTTCATCAATCTGCAGACCCTACTGAGGTGGCAACAGCAATTATTCGAGGAGCTTTCGAGTTTCAAGGACAAAAATGCTCAGCAGCATCTCGAGCCTATATTCCAAAAAATATTTGGGAAGAGGTGAAGTCAGTAATATTAGAAGAATTGCGCACTATCAAAATGGGTGATCCTGGAGATCTATCAAATTTCATCAATGCAGTGATTCATGAGGAATCTTTTGATCGAATAACGTCTTACATAGAACAAGCAAGAATTGATGACGACGCTGATGTTATAGCGGGGGGTGAATACAATAAGTCTGAGGGTTATTTCATACAGCCTACAGTTATTGTTACAGAAAACCCGACATACTCAACCATGGAGACTGAATTGTTTGGTCCTGTAATAACCATTTATATTTATGATGAAAATGATTTTGAAGTCATTTTAGAACGGGTAGACTCTACGTCACCATACGGTCTTACGGGTGCGATATTTTCAAAAGATAGGCATGCTATTGTCTGTGCTTCAGAAAAGTTAAAAAATGCTGCGGGTAATTTTTACATCAACGACAAACCCACCGGAGCAGTAGTATCTCAACAACCCTTTGGGGGTGCTCGTGCATCGGGTACAAATGATAAGGCAGGGTCCATGTTGAATTTGTTACGGTGGGTTTCACCCAGAACAATTAAGGAGACTTTTATGCCTGCTAAAGATTATCGATACCCCTTTTTAGAATGATTTGAAAAGATTTTTTGTGCAAGCTTTATTGAGACACTTCTTAAGTACTGTTGTTAATGGGTTTAATGGTTCTTGTTAAAGTTGTACAGTTGTTGTGGTGACGAGGTAAATTTGGGTCCTTTAAATTAGTTGAGATTGTATTAGAGTATTGATATTCAGCCTCGTTGATTTTTCTTAAATTTGTAACCGATTAATGGACAGAATTAAATTTTATGACATTAACAAAAAGTAAAGAAATTACATTCGTTGACTTTCGTCGAGAATTGTTGGAGGATTACCGCTTGGCTTGTGAAAGTCGTGCCGTAAGCTTGTTGGGACGTCGTGAAGTTTTAACAGGTAAGGCAAAGTTTGGTATTTTCGGTGATGGTAAAGAACTGGCGCAGATTGCTATGGCAAAAGTATTCAGAGATGGAGATTTTAGGTCGGGCTATTATCGTGACCAAACCTTTATGATGGCCATTGGTGAAATTACCATTCAAGAAATGTTTGCTGGGTTGTATGGGCATACAGATGTTGTCTCAGAGCCAACATCTGCCGGTCGTCAAATGGCTGGGCATTACGCAACTCGTAGCTTAAACGATGATGGTACTTGGAGAAATCTGATGCAAATCAAAAATTCGTCTGCGGATATTTCTTGTACTGCTGCTCAAATGCCTCGATTGATAGGGTTGGCCCAGGCCTCTAAAATATACCGATCTAATAAAGATTTACACGATTGGACTTCGTTTTCTAACAAAGGAAATGAGGTTGCTTTCGGAACTATAGGAGACGCAAGCACCTCTGAAGGTCTCTTTTTTGAGGCAATCAATGCAGCAGGTGTTTTGCAGCTTCCAATGATTATGTCAGTTTGGGACGATGGTTATGGGATTTCCGTTCCCGCCAAATACCAAACGACTAAAGAGAATATTTCTGAAGTTTTGAAAGGATTTCAAAGAGATGGAAAGGGATCTGGTTTTGAAATATTTCGAGTTAATGGATGGGATTATCCAGCTTTAATTGAAACCTATCAACAAGCTGAGAGCATTGCACGTGACGAGCATGTTCCTTGTCTTATTCACGTTATGGAAGTTACGCAGCCTCAGGGGCACTCTACATCGGGGTCTCATGAGCGTTACAAGTCTAAAGAGCGATTGCAGTGGGAGCTTGATTTTGATCCCATCAAGAAAATGGGTGAGTGGATGGTCGAAACAGCCATTGCTAATCAAGAGGATTTAGATGAAATATATTCTGAAGCAAAGAAAACAGCAAGGCATGCTAAAATTAAGGCTTGGAATGAATACATAAACCCAATCAACGACGAACGTCACCATGTTATGTCATTGCTTTTGCAATTGGCTGAGCAAAGTTCGAATAAAGTATTTATTGAGAAACTAGCAAATGAATTAACGGCTCATACAGAGCCTGTTAGAAAAGATATGTTTAATGCTGTTCGCAGAGCTCTTCGTTTTGCTCGACAGGATGATGTTCCAGCTAAGAAAAGTTTGATCGAATGGCTAAATAAAGAGAAGCAGCTGAATGCTGATCGATACAGCAGTCATTTGTATAGCGAGTCTGAATTCGCATCATTGAGTGTGCAAGAAATCTTACCTGAGTACGATGAGAATGCCCAAGAAGTTGATGCACGAGTTGTAATTCGAGATAATTTTGATGCGATCTTTGCGCAAAAACCAGAAACTCTAATTTTTGGTGAAGATGCGGGACGAATAGGAGATGTAAATCAAGGTCTTGAAGGTTTACAGCTTAAGTATGGTGATGTTCGAGTTTCTGATACCGGAATTCGTGAGGCCACGATCATAGGTCAGGGTATAGGTATGGCAATGCGTGGTTTACGACCAATTGCAGAGATTCAGTATTTAGATTACATCCTCTATGCCATTCAAATCATGAGTGATGATTTAGCTAGTTTGCATTATAGAACAAAGGGAGGCCAAAAAGCGCCATTAATTATTAGAACAAGAGGTCATCGCCTGGAAGGGATATGGCACTCGGGTTCTCCTATGGGAATGCTTGTTAATTCTTTGAAAGGAGTCAATATTCTCGTTCCTAGAGATATGACAAAGGCTGCTGGTTTTTACAATACGATGTTAGAATCTGATGATCCTGCAGTAATTATAGAGTGCTTAAACGGATATCGATTAAAAGAAAAATTACCGTCTAATTTAGGGCAGTTCAAAACTCCGGTTGGAGTTGTAGATGTTACCAAGCAAGGGACCGATATAACGATTGTTACTTATGGTTCAACTTGGCGATTGGTGATGGAGGCTGCCCGAGAACTAGAAATTGAAGGTATTTCTGCCGAAGTAATCGATATACAGTCATTAATGCCATTTGATGTCAATCATTCAATATCGAAAAGTGTATCCAAGACGAATCGCGTTATTTTTGTCGACGAGGATGTTCCTGGTGGTGCTACTGCCTATATGATGCAGAAAGTTTTAGAAGAGCAAAAAGCATATTTTCATTTAGATAGCGAGCCAAAAACACTCTCTGCAAAGCCCCATAGACCTGCTTATGGAACCGATGGGGATTACTTTTCTAAACCTAGTGTGGATGAAATTTTTGAAGAGGTTTACAAAATGATGAGCCAAGTTGATCCAAAAAAGTTCACCGATATTTCGTAAATTTATTTTGGCTATGTAAGAGTCGGACTAACTAGCGTTCAGTTTGTTAAAGGATTCTAGGACTTTTGAGTTTTTATGCACTTCTTTGAATTCATTCAAACTGTAGGAATACACTCTTATTCGATTGTTTACAAGATTTTTCAGCTCTGTGACTCTTTTTTCATCGGTGTCTAGGTAATATTCAGATATACTTTCTAGCTGATGTTCTGTGTAAATTAATTCTCCGTACATAATTTTAGCAGTTTGTTAGATTCAATTTCAGAATTCTTCTTGGATAAAAGAAATATTTTAGTGGATTAGCTTTATTTTTATGAATATCATACAAAATTTAATTATTTTCGTGAAAACATTAATATTCTATTTAGATTATTGTTATGAAAAACAAGATTGACATTGTTGATTTAGAAATTGTTAAGCATTTGTCATCGAATGCAAAGATCTCATACACGGACTTGGCCTCTAGGATTCTTGTTTCACCTAGTACTGTGCATGTTAGAGTGAAAAGATTAGAAGATCTAGGAATTATAAAAAACTTTACGGTAAGAATTGATTATTCTAAATTGGGATTTACTTTTACGGCATATTTAGGAGTTTTCTTAGATCAGGCAAAGAGTATTGATAGTGTTGTAGAGACATTAAAAGAAATTCCTCAGATTACGGTAATAGATTTCACAACGGGACAGTTCAGTATCTTTTGTAAAATTAGAGCTATGGATTCAGCAGCTGCTCGAAAAGTTCTTAAGAGAATACATTCTATAGATGGAATTAGTAGAACAGAGACTTTCATATCCATGGAAGAAGTGATGAATAAAAAAGACTCGTTGTTAGACTATATTGATTTAGATGAATCCAAATCATCCTGAGTGTCGTATGCATAACCGAGGTGTAATTTCCTTTAAACCATGAGAACAACTGAACAGGAGAGTTTATACGACGATTTAGAAAACAAGTCTGTTTCTCTATTGTTGTCTCAAATGAACCAAGAAGATCAAAAGGTTGCGGACGCTGTAAGTGAGGCCATTCCACAAATTCAAGATTTAGTTGAACACATTCTTCCACGTATGAAACAGGGTGGGAGGTTGTTTTATATTGGAGCTGGAACAAGTGGGCGTCTTGGTATACTTGACGCTTCTGAATGCCCCCCAACTTTTGGTGTTTCTAACAATCATGTAATCGGCTTAATTGCCGGAGGCGAAGGAGCCATTCGAGAGGCTGTCGAGTTTGCAGAGGATCATGTTGATAGGGGCTGGGAAGATTTAAAAGATCATAAAATTAGTGATATGGACTCTGTTATTGGTATTGCCGCATCGGGAACTACTCCTTATGTCGTTGAGGCTTTAAATACATGTAGAAAAGAAAATGTTTTGACAGGTTGTATAACTTGCAATGAGAATTCACCACTAAGCCAATCCGCTGAATTTCCTGTAGAAGTAGTTGTGGGACCTGAATTTATAACCGGTAGCACACGTATGAAAGCAGGTACAGCTCAAAAGCTGGTCCTAAATATGATATCAACCACCTTAATGATAAAGCTGGGGAAAGTTCAAGGAAATAAAATGGTAGATATGCAACTTAGTAATGATAAACTAGTGGATCGAGGTTCCCGAATGGTTGTTGATGGTACTGATTTAGATTTTAATACCGCTAAAAAATATCTTTTAAAATACGGATCAGTTAGGGCTGCAGTTAAGGCCTATAAAGAAGAAAAATAAACTTGTTCATTAGGTTTTCCTGATGATCACAAATACAAAAATAAGAAAGCATGACATTTAAGGAGCTTAATTTCCACCAAGACATTCAAGAAGGTTTGGATGCAATGTATTTTGAAAAGCCTACTCCCGTTCAAGAACTAGCAATTCCAGTAATCATGGAGGGTCGTGATATCATTGCCTGTGCTCAGACTGGTACCGGGAAGACTGCTGCATTTTTATTACCCATATTAAATGAATTACATAAGGTTAAAAAGAAAAAAATAAGAGCAATTATTATCGCTCCTACTCGTGAGCTAGCGCAGCAGATTGATCAACAATTTGATGGGTTTTCTTACTTTGCTCACGTGAGTTCACAAGCAGTATATGGTGGTGGCGATGGGAACACTTGGACAGCGCAATCAGAGGCTTTAAAGAAAGGTACTGAAGTAATTATTGCCACTCCAGGACGCTTATTATCCTTTTTGTCTCTTGCAAACATTGATTTATCAGGTGTCGAATACTTAATTTTAGATGAGGCAGACCGCATGTTGGATATGGGCTTTAATCATGATATTATGAGAATCGTTGATAAACTGCCTAAGCAACGACAAACGCTATTGTTTTCTGCAACAATGCCATCGAAAATTGTGAAACTTGCTCAAAGTATTCTTCAGAATCCAGCACGTGTAAACGTGGCTATATCAAAGCCTGCTGAAACAATCTGTCAGGAAGCTTACTTAGCTTATGACAAGCAAAAGGCACCATTAGTAGCACACATACTTAAGAAAATGGATTTTGATTCCGTCATTGTATTCTCATCTACTAAGAAGAATATATCTGTCATTCAACGAGAGTTAAAGAAGCACGGAATCCCCTCTAAAGCCATGTCTTCTGATTTGGAACAGAAAGAGCGAGAGGAGGTTATGGGGCAATTTAAGGCTAAGAAATTCACAACTTTAGTGGCTACTGATATCGTTTCAAGGGGAATTGATATCAAAGGAATTTCTCTGGTTATTAATTATGACATTCCTTCTGATGCAGAGGATTATATACACAGAATTGGTAGAACGGGAAGAAATGCTTCTGAAGGTCATGCCATTACATTAATCAATGATAGAGATCAAATTTTATTCTTTAACATCGAGGCACTTATCGATAAAGCCATCGACAAACTCCCACTTCCGGATGGTTTGGGTGAGGCTCCAGTTTATGAGCCCGAAAAGAAAAGAAATAAACCAAATCCAAATAGGAAAAAGAAAAAGTTTAATTCGAATTACAAAGGAAGCAAGCCCAAGTATAATAAAAAATGAAGCAGTAAATAGCTTGGGGTTGGTTATTCTAATATTTGTATACCATCTCTTTTAATGGCTATCATTTTGTCTTTATAGAGATTTCCAATGGCTTTTTTGAAGACCTTTTTACTCATTTCTAATTCCTCATAAATTGCCTCAGGAGCTGATTTGTCATGTAGTGGTAAAAACCCTCCGGCATCGTGAAGCGCTTCAATGATTTGCGATCGAGCATCTTTAACCTCAGCCATACCTTCTTTTTTTAATGTTACATCAATTTTTGAATCACTTTCGCGAATGCCTTTCACGAATCCTTTTGTTTTTTGACCCTCACTAAGATTTTGGAAGATTTCGCTATGAAATATTAGGCCCCAAAATTTGTTGTTGATGATCACTCTTATACCTAAATCAGTTTCATCACATATTAACAAGTCTACCTCTTCTCCAACCTCAAGTCCTTCAGCTTCATTTTGAAGGTGTCGGTGAACTTTAGCTGTGGCTGCAATTCTATCCGTCTGTTCATCAATATATGCGAAAACAAGATAGATGCCATCATTCACCATTAATGAGCGCTGCTGGGATACTGGAACAAAAAGGTCTTTGGGTAAGCCCCAATCTAAAAATGCTCCATAGGACTCTACTTTGTTTACGTTTAAATATGCAAATTCGCCAACTTGAATATAGGGTTCTAAACGCGTGGCAATGATTCTGTCTTCAGAATCTCTGTAAATGAAAACATCAATAAAATCTCCAATCTCTACTCCTATAGGTACATATCGTTTAGGCAATAAAATACCATCATGCTCTTTGTTTTCGGAGTCTAAGAACAAGCCTATTTCAGTGCTTCTTAAAACTTCTAAGTTGATTTTTTTTCCTACGATACTCATCTTGTGAAAATCCATTCATTGGTATTAGATAGGCTGTTGTTGAAAGTATATCCACCCGAGTTAAAATTCTTTATGTCTTCTGTATTTTTGATACGGTTTTGTATGATGAATCGCGTCATCATTCCCCGAGCTTTTTTAGCGTAAAAGCTGATTATTTTGAGCTTTCCATTTTTTTCGTCTTTGAAAATGGGTGTTATGATTTTACTCATTAATTTATTTTTCTTTACGGCCTTGAAATATTCATTAGAAGCGAGATTTATTATGAAATCTTGTTCTCTATGATTTATTTCTTCGGTGATCTTATTTCCCCAGAATTCGTAAAGGTTTTGTCCACCCTTGTTGGCAAATTTAGTCCCCATTTCGAGGCGATAGGCTTGCATCAAATCAAGCGGTCTAAGTAAACCATATAAACCGGATAAAATACTAAGATGGTTTTGAGCGAATTTTAAATCGTTTTCTGATAAAGATTCAGCTTCAAGCCCCGTATATACATCCCCTTTAAATGCAAAAACGGATGCTTTAGCATTCGTTTCATTAAAGGGTAGAGTCCAATTTTCGAAACGTTCAGCATTGAGCTCTGCAATTTTTGAACTGACCTTCATTAAGCCTTGTATGTCTGTAGCGCTTAATTTTTTTAAATCATTAATTAGTAAACGAGACTCTTCAGTAAAGGGTGGGTTTGTGACCTTTGAAATCCGAATGTCGGTATTCATATCTAGGGTCTTCGCTGGTGAAATTAATAGGTGCATACAATCTAAATTTACTTAAAAATACACTATTCCCGCAGTTTAATGTTTACTTGGGGTAATGAATTAGAAAGAATTATTTTTACAGAATGTTAGGTGTGATTTGTGGTTTGAAAGTTTTCAGGTGAAAGCTTCTCGAAATGCCAAACCCGAGCACGTATTTATTGGTCAATTGAATGCCGTTTACATTCTTGTAAATGGGTATTCCTACGAAAGTGTTCAAGGTGTATATTTGTTTTATAGTGTGTGAAATGCTGGGTTGTAAATTTAGATAGGTACCTCCTGTATATTCCATAATCTCTCCTCTGTTTTGTGCTTTGTCTCTATGCTGAAAGTTAAGTGATATTCCTAGAACAGTTTTTCCCGATGGTTGATACCCAACTTTAAAATTTATTCTGTAGAGATTTCCGTATTTATAGTTGGTACGTTCTGTATTTATTTTTTGTGAAAATTCACTAGAAAAAAATGAACTTGTGGTGAATTTTGATTCAATGAATTGTTTTGTAATCAATAAGGAAGTAGACATTTTTAAGCTGCCCGATGAGGGTTGTATGTCAACGGGTAAAATTATGTTGCCATCCATTTGATCGAAAGCTCCAACTGGTAGTGAGAGTTTCAAGCCTGGAAAAACATTCAACATTCGAGTTTTGTTATTATACAAATGGTGTTGGATTCCTACAACAACATCTCCCAATCCGTATGCTTTTCTCTTTTGATCAATGAAACCATAACGCAATGATTTGTCAATGAAGTATCCTATTTCAGAAGTTAGTTTGATTTTGTTTGTTAAACCATATTCAAAATTCAACATAGCAAAGTTAAACCGCATGTTTTTTAGATAGTTCCAATCGGTAGGTTGGTTGCCTTCATAGTAAGTGTCTGAGTAACTGTGTATGACCGAAGAAGAAACATTCAATACATTTTTTGATGTACCTAAAACGCCGTTGTTTGTCGCAGGGTTACCTGCAGAACAACACTGAGCATGAGATGCGTTAATGAAATAAATGCTGATGAAAATTGTAAAAAGTAGATTTCTCATAATTTCCATGTGAATTATTCAACAATTGTAATTTCGATACTTTCAGTTACTTTTCCTCCGCTATTCGATACTTTGCAGCGGATGGTCTTTTTACCCATACAACAAGGAGATGCTGTAAATTGCACTTCTGATCCATCAGTATTAATCACAAACAAGTCTCCAAAATCAACTTCCCATACGTATTTTAAATTGTCACCTAATGCCGTGCATTTTAGTTTTGCAGGTTCACTTGCTCCATATTTTATTTCAGTTTTATCTGAAGTTAGACTAATGATTTCAGGAATCTCAGTTGTAATATTTTCTTTGTTTTCTTTGTCACAGCTGATGATGAATACGAGGCTAAATATTGCCAAAGCGAGTCTAATGGCTTTCATGTGATTTTCTTTTTGCAAATTTAATCAATATGATTGATGTTGGACTATTTTTTTTGAAATAGCCCTTTAATTTTTCTGAAATAGCATATGCTATTGAAGGGAAATAACTAGTTTTAAACTCAAATTATATTTTATGTCTAAAGCAATTTTAACTTTAAATGATGCGAAAATTTATCAGAAAGACCACTTGGTTCTCAGTAAGGTAAGTTTTGAATTGTATTCGGGAGATTTTATCTACCTGATTGGTAAGACAGGTAGTGGGAAGAGTAGCTTGCTCAAAACATTATACGGAGATTTAAGTTTACAAGAGGGTGATGGCGAGGTCGTGGGCTATGATTTGAATCGTTTAAAAGAACGAGACATCCCTTTTTTGCGAAGAGGTATTGGTGTTGTTTTTCAGGATTTTCAATTGTTGTCTGATCGTTCAGTCCAAAAAAATCTACAGTTTGTGTTGAAGGCTACGGGATGGGATGATAAGCACAAGTTAGATTCTCGTATAAATGGTGTTTTAGAACAGGTAGGGATGCAGAATAAGGCATATAAAATGCCTCATGAATTATCTGGAGGAGAACAACAACGTATTGCCATTGCACGTGCTTTATTGAATGAGCCCGATTTGATTATTGCGGATGAGCCAACGGGTAATTTAGATCCAGAAACTTCTCGAGAAATCATGCAGGTTCTTAAGGGAATCCAAAAGAAGGGTAAGGCTATTTTTATGGCTACTCATGATTATTCGATCATTAATGATTTCCCATCAAAGATGATACGCTGTGAATCGGGAAGTATTAAATTGTTGGATGGGTTAACGATATGATTTTTTCAGCTTCTTTTTTGCCGTTGAAACTTTCTAACATATTTTTCCTTTCCTCAATGTATTCTTGAGAAAATTCTTGGTTTTCAAGCTCTTTAATTTTTTTAATCCATTCTGTTGCACTTTCAGCAATATGACAGGTCTTTTCAATGCCAGAAATGTTGGCCATTTTTTTGTTTAAGATACAATGCCTCCCCCTAAAAAGAGATTTCAATAATTTAAGTTTAATTCCAGTGTCTTGATTTGTTGGTAAAACTTGAATTTGAGCATTTTCTATAGAGCTTTTTAAAAGACTTTCTTCGGGATTTTCAACCAGACGTATGTATTTGTGTTTGCTGATCTCTTTTCGAAGATATTTACTTGGTTTGTAACCACTAACTACAAGAGGGAAGTCAATTCTACTGAATACTTTTTGAATTAAAAATAATGCAGCTTTTTCATTTTCAGCTACAGATAAATTTCCGTGATAAATAGCGTATTCACCCAAACCTTTTTTTATTTGAACCTCTTTGTCAGGGTGAAAAGGTTTTATGTAATGACTTTTTTGTTTGTTGTTAAAATGGTTACAGTCTTTCTGACTTATTGAGAGAATCCCGTCTGCTTTTGCTAATTTTTTTTCGTAAAACTTTATTTTGTGATATTCAGAGTAGAAAAATAGTTTTTCTAACGGTTTTCGCTCAGCTCGATACAGAGCTTTGTAGTAATCAGATTCAATATTGTGAGCTCTGACAAATCGCCTTCTGTTTTTTAATTTAGGATGATCAAGGTAATAACAGGTGTGTAAACCTTCAAAAAGAATCGGAGCATTAATTTTCATTAAATTTTCGAGAAGTTTATCGGTCTTTCGAGATTTCACAATGAAAGGTGTTGTGGAAAATAAATCCAGAAAACGTTTTTTTCTTGGGTAATAGTGGATGGATGCACACAAATCCTCAAGCTCCTCCGCCTCATTTCGTCCATATTTAAAGCAATGTAAATGGATTCTCATTCCCAATAGGCTCAATTCTTTTATTTTGTAGAATATGTCTATTGCCCCACCGTAGTTTGCAGGATATGGAATGTTTAAGGCTATGATATGTAGCTCTCTATTTTTCAATTACTTTATAAACTTCTATTAGGGTTTGCTCTTCGTGCTCCCAATTCAATTCTCGTGCAGCCTTTTTTATATTTGATTCAAATTCTGTCTTTAAGTTGCTTTTTAAAGCTAGTTTTATTTGTTCTGCAATATGTTTGGGCTCATGATTTTTAATGATCAGTCCAATATTATATTTTTTTACCACTTTTTCAACTTCAACAACTTTACTTGCTAAAATAGGAATGCCTGCATGTATGTAATCGAAAAGCTTATTCGGTAAACTGAGTTTGTAGTTTATGTTTGTGCTTTTGTCTAAAGTAAGCCCCAGTTCTGCATGATGTGTGTGTTGCATCATTTCTTCATAGGGCATCTTGTCTCTAAAGATAACAGAATTTTCTAATTTCAATTCCTGAACTTTTTTTTTGAGTTTAGGAAGTACATCGCCATCTCCAATAATCAGAAAACAAACATTTTTCAAGTATTGTATTGCTTCCAAGGCTTCTTCAATACCTCGATCTATATTTATTCCTGCACCTTGAGTGATGATGATGCTTTTATCTTCAGGTATGTTAAGTTGCTTTTTTGATTTAAAGTAAATCGTGTTACTTTTTCGGGGTATGTTCCTTAGAGTTTTTACACTTTTCCCATATTTTTCGTTGTACAGCGAAGCAATGGAGTCATTCACAGTAAATATGTGACGTAGTCTTGGGAAAATCCATTCCTCAATCATTGTCCATATTTTTTTTACGATTTTTCTGTTCTGAATCTCAGGCACACCGGTGAAGTATTCATGCGAGTCGTAAATGAGAGGTTTACGTCTTATTTTAGATGCCAAATAATTGGCTAGCAGGGTGTCTAAATCGTTAGCATGGTAGATGTCTACTTTCGAAAAAAGAAGAAATAAAAACAGTCTGATGTTATATTCCGCATAGAAAAGTGGTCCATGGTTGAATAAGAGCTTCATTCTTATACATGTGTAGGGGAGTTCCAATTTTTTACTTTCAGGAAGAAGTCGACCAATAAGAAGTATCTCTGTGTTAAGCTTTGTTATGCTTTCACAGACTTTCTTGACCCTCTGATCTGTTGATAGGTCATTTGTAACTGATACAATGACTCTTTTTTTCTTCAAATTTTTCATCGTAACTAATATATGCTAATTCATGAAGAACTAAGCGGAACTTAATACAGGAATTTTGAGTGTTATTTCATTATTTTTAATCTTAAAATTAGTTTACTTATCGGGTTAGTCTCAAATTAGCTCCAAATTATAAAAAATGGAAACAACAGACGCAAACGGTAACGTTCTGAAGAATGGTGACTCGGTTATATTTACCAAGTCCATTAAAATTAAGGGGACACAAATCAACCTTAAAAAAGGAACAAAGATTAAAAACATCCGACTTACAAGTGATCCTGAGGAAATTGATGGAAAGGTAGAAGCTACGCGTGTTGTTTTAAAGACTTGCTTTGTTAAAAAGAAGTAATTAAAGGTGAAAAGCTGCCCTTGAGTTCTTCACCTTTAATTTAAGACCTCATACTAAGGTGGTTTGTTCGTCTTGTATGGTTTTTAAAATATCAATGGTGTTGATTTGATGATCAACTTTTGAAAATATTTCTTCCAGGTTTGCATATCCGGCAAAACCATCATCACAAAAACTTTCAGCGAGTTTTCTCATGGTGTAGAATGTTTCTTCTCTTGGACTAATATAATGAATTGAATATCCTAATTCTGTCAATTCATTTTGGAAGTTTTGCATTTCTGTAGGGGTTAGTTTTGTTGTCCAATCAAAAATAGAAGTGCAGCTGTATGCTAAATATTTCCTAGGATATTTACTTCGTATAGCATTAGCAAATTTTTCAGCTTGTTCTAGGTCAGGCACAATTCCCTCTAGACAAATGACATCCGCATATGGTGCGTATGCCAAGCCTCTTTCAATAGCTTTTTCTGTTGTTACGTTTGTATCTAAATTGTGATGTATTTCTTTGTTGTTTGTTTTTGTTGATTCATATTTTTGATCCGAAAGGTTGGTTCTACAGTTTTCAGACATCTCTGAATTGTTAATTTTTGTACTGGCTATGATGATGCTTGGGACTCTGCATACATCAGCAGCCAATCTCACCTGTGTTAGTTGAGTTATCATGCTTTTTGTTGACAAGAGGTCTCCAGTTCTTTGGCCGTTTTTTTGTACGTTCTCATCATCGCACCAGATTCCTGCAACACCGGATTGAATGATCTTAGTCATTTCTTTAAAACCCAATGGCTTCGTTTTAATTACGATAGGAGTTGACCCATAGCCTTTATGAAAGAGCTTGTTGACATTGTTTATGACATGGGGTATGTTTTTCGTTTTCTTTGTAAGGATATTTGTTGTGTTGTCTAAACACAAAAAGTCCATACCAGCTTCTGCTTGATCTATACCTTCTTCTGCATTGCTAGCACTCATTCCATAAATCTGATCTTCTTGTGTTAAAATATTCCAAAATGATTCAGCTTTGTTATTCGCTAATGTATAATCTATCATAAAGGAATGACAGAATTTTATAACATCTTCTTTCGTGTAAGGACGTTTAATTTCATTCCAACGTTCAGAATTCCAAAAATCCGTTAAATTTCTAATTTCTCTTAGCATTTTTTAATTTTTATTAAGGATTTATATAGTCTTTAATTCACAAATGTATGTAAATAGTTTAATAATTGTATAGTATACGGTAAACAATATCTATGCTTTTGTGAATCCGGAAACTAAAAGTTGAATGAGAGTAGGGGTTGTGTGCTAAATTAGCTTTATTGCAAGCATGCCCCAGAAGTGTGGTTGTACATGCCGGACACTTGTTGAGTACGATTTATGAAGGATGTTTTATTCTAGAAATAGTGTTTTACGTAGCTATTGAAAAATAAAATTAGATGGATTTTAATTTTTCAATTGTCGATTTAGGGTTGCTAGATTTAAAGACAAAGCTTCCAGCAACTAAGACGTCAGCTCCAGCATCTATTAAGAGTTTTGCATTGTCTGAATTTACTCCACCATCAATTTCAATCAGTGTAGCAGATTGCTTTTTTTTAATAATTTTTTTGAGTTCAACAACCTTGTTGTATGTGTTTTCAATGAATGATTGACCTCCGAAACCTGGGTTAACAGACATTATACAAACGACATCAATATCGTGTATGAGATCTTCCAGGAGACCTACTGGAGTATGTGGATTTAATGCAACACCAGCTTTCATGCCTTCAGCTTTTATTGCCTGAAGAGTTCTGTGAAGGTGCGTGCATGCTTCATAATGTACGGTTAGAATATCGGCTCCTATTTCTTTGAATGTACTTATGTATTGATCTGGATTTACAATCATCAAGTGTACATCCAAAGGTTTTTTAGCATGCTTTTTCATTGCTGAAATCACAGGCATACCAAACGAAATGTTTGGTACGAAAACTCCATCCATGACATCTATATGAAACCAATCAGCTTCAGAGGAGTTGATCATTTCAAAGTCACGTTGAATGTTAGCAAAATCAGCTGCTAATACGGAAGGAGCAATTAAGTGTGGCATAATATTCTTCAGGTGAAAATAAAGATTTAATCTCGTTATCCTAAGTATGTTTTTAAGATTTTACTTCTAGACGCATGCTTGAGTCGTCGAATGGCTTTTTCTTTTATTTGACGCACTCTTTCTCTAGTTAGGTCAAATCGTTCACCGATTTCTTCCAATGTGAGAGATTGCTTTCCTTCTAGACCAAAATAAAGTCTAATTACATCTGCTTCTCTTGGTGTTAGTGTTTCTAAAGCTCGTTCAATTTCGATGCTAAGCGAAGCGTTTAGTAACTGTCTATCCGGGTTAGGGCTTTCGCCAGACCTTAAAACGTCATATAAATTTGAGTCTTCACCTTCAACAAGCGGTGCGTCCATGGATACGTGACGTCCTGAGTTCCTTTGTGATTCTTTCACATCAGATTCGCTCATGTCAAGGAATGTTGCAATTTCCGATGCTGATGGAGCTCGTTCTTCTTCTTGCTCAATAGATGCGTATGCTTTGTTGATTTTGTTGATCGATCCAATTTTGTTTAATGGGAGACGAACGATACGCGATTGTTCAGCTAATGCTTGAAGTATAGATTGACGAATCCACCATACAGCGTATGAAATGAATTTAAATCCACGAGTTTCATCAAAGCGTTGGGCAGCTTTTATTAACCCTAAGTTACCTTCGTTAATTAAGTCGGGTAGAGAAAGACCTTGGTTCTGGTATTGTTTCGCAACAGAAACTACAAAGCGAAGATTGGCTTTTGTTAATTTTTCTAATGCAATTTGATCTCCTTCACGAATACGTTGAGCCAATTCAACTTCTTCTTCTGCGGTAATCAAATCTACTTTACCTATTTCTTGAAGATACTTGTCAAGAGACGCTGTTTCACGATTGGTTACCTGTTTGGTTATCTTTAGCTGGCGCATGAATGAAAGTTTTAGTTATTTTGGATACTTACTATATACGTATGACTGCTTGTAAAGGTTACAATTATTTTATTTTATTTCCACTTAGCCCCATAAACCGAACATTTGTGAGACCAAAAAAAAACCCTTCGTTTTGTAGAAGGGATTTTTTTGTAATTAATTAAAGCTTATTCAGCTGGTTTAGCCTCAGGTTTTGGCAATAAAACTTTTCTAGAAAATTTCATTTTACCAGTCTTAGCATCGATGTCAATAATTTTGACTTTAACTGGATCGTCTACCTTAAGAACGTCTTCAACATTGTTGATACGTTTGTGGTCGATTTCAGATATGTGCAATAAGCCGTCTTTACCAGCAGCTATTTCAACAAATGCGCCGTAAGCTTGGATGTTTTTTACACGTCCATCATACTCTTCACCAACTGCAGGCATGAATGCAATTTCTTTTATCTTTGCAATCGCAGCATCCATTCCCTCCTTGTTTGTTCCAAGAATTTCAACTTTTCCATATCCATCGATTTCTTCAATGGTGATGGTTGTATCTGTATCAAGTTGAAGTTTTTGAATGATTTTCCCACCAGGTCCGATGATTCCACCAATACAATCTTTAGCTACTTGTAAGATTTCAATTCTTGGAGCATGAGGTTTAAGGTCAGCTCTAGGAGTGTCAATTGTTTTCAAAAGTTCTCCTAAGATGTGTATTCTTCCGCCTTTTGATTGCTCTAGGGCTTTTGTCAGAATGTCGTAAGACAATCCTTTTACTTTAATATCCATCTGACATGCTGTGATACCTTTTTCGGTACCGGTTACTTTAAAGTCCATATCACCTAAGTGATCTTCATCTCCTAAAATATCCGAAAGGACTGCGAATTTACCGGTTTCTTCATCAGTAATTAAGCCCATGGCAATACCTGATACGGGTCTTGTCATTTTAACACCGGCATCCATTAGAGCAAGAGTACCTGCACAGACCGTTGCCATAGACGAAGAACCGTTTGATTCTAAAATCTCTGAAACGATACGAATGGTGTACGGGTTCTCTTCAGGGATCATTCCTTTAAGGGCTCTTTGAGCAAGGTTACCATGACCAATTTCTCTACGGCTAACCCCGCGAATAGGTCGGGCTTCTCCTGTAGAGAATGGAGGGAAGTTGTAGTGTAAATAGAATTTTTCAGAGCCTTGGAAAGTCACATTGTCAATTCGATTTACATCTAGAGCAGTTCCTAAGGTTACTGTAGAAAGTGATTGAGTTTCTCCACGAGTGAAGATGGCTGAACCATGAACACTTGGTAAGTAGTCAATTTCACTCCATATAGGCCGAATGTCTGCAGTTGCTCTACCATCCAAACGGATTCCTTCGTTTAGAACAGCATCTCGTACAGCATCTTTTTCAACCTGGTGAATGTATTTACCAAGTAAAAATGATTTTTCCTGACGATCTTCTTCGCTTAAGGTCTCTAAGAATGTATCTTTTATTTGTCCAAAAGCTTCTTTACGAGCATGTTTGTCAGGGTTACCACTTTTGGCAACTGCATAACATTTATCGTAGCAAGCTTGTTTCACTTGATCAAGAAGATCTAAGTCATCAGCTTCCTCATGAGAATATTCTCTTTTAGCACCTACTTTAAACGCTTTCGCTAATTCTAGCTGAGCAGTACATTGAACTTTTATTGCTTCGTGAGCTACTTTGATCGCTTCAATCATTTCGGTCTCACTAACTTCGTCCATCTCACCTTCAACCATTGCAACACTATCCAAAGATGCACCAACCATAAGGTCAATGTCAGCTGCTTCTAGTTGTTCTGGGTTTGGATTTACAATGAATTTACCGTCTACACGAGCTACTCGTACTTCGGAAATTGGCCCTTCAAATGGTATGTCAGAAAGAGATAAACAAGCTGAGGCAGCAAGACCGGCTAGTGCGTCTGGCATGCAGTTTTTGTCGTAGGACATCAATTGAATCATCAATTGAGTTTCTGCGTGATAGTCAGATGGGAATAGAGGTCTTAAAACGCGGTCAACCAATCTCATAACCAAAATTTCTTGGTCTGAAGGTCGCGCTTCTCTTTTTAAGAATCCACCAGGGTAACGCCCGTCGGCAGCAAATTTTTCACGATAATCAACCGTCAATGGAAGGAAGTTAACACCTTCTTTAGCATCTTTACTAGAAACGACTGTAGCAAGTAGCATGGTGTCTCCCATACGTACAACTACAGAACCATCGGCTTGTTTTGCTAATTTACCTGTTTCTAGTTCAATTGTTCTTCCATCTCCTAAATCGATGGTTTGTTTAAGTCCTTGTGGGATCATAATACAATATTTGTTAGTGCTTTCAACAATCAGGCTTAGGTTTACTCTAAGGATTTTCGCCTATGGTTTTTATAAGAGTTGGTTAAATTTTACTGAAAATTTCTGATTGCTAAAAGCGACCTTATAAAAAACCAAAAAAGGCAACTTTATGATTGCCTTTTGGGTGTATTCGGTAAGATTATTTTCTTAATCCTAGTTCTTTAACGATGTTTCTGTATCGCGTGATGTCAATTTTCATCAAGTAATTGAGTAGTTTCCGTCGTTTACCAACTAGAGCTATCAGAGAACGCTGTGTTCCGTAGTCTTTTTTGTTGTTTTTTAAGTGCTCCGTAAGGTGAGCAATACGAAATGTGAAAAGTGCAATTTGTCCTTCTGGAGAACCGGTATCTTTTTCGTTTTTACCGTGAGTCTTAAAGAACTCTTGTTTTTTTTCTTGTGTAAGGTACATGCCTAAATTGTTTTTAATGTTAGTTATGTATGTAAAAATTCAGGTGCAAATATAATCTTTTATTCTGATTTTATTATGCAGGAGTGTAATAAGTCATTTTTAGAAACTGGTCTACTTTTCCTTTCAAATCTTTACGCTCTACTATAAAGTCTAAGAATCCATGTTCTTTAACAAATTCAGAGGTTTGAAAGCCTTCAGGTAAGTCTTTTCCGATGGTTTCTTTTACGACTCTTGGGCCTGCAAAACCTATTAATGCTCCTGGTTCAGCAATGTTTATATCTCCAAGCATTGCAAAAGAAGCCGTAATACCTCCTGTTGTTGGGTCTGTTAGCATTGAAATGTAAGGGATGCCCTTTTCCGATAACTGTGATAACCTTGCGGATGTCTTAGCCATTTGCATGAGCGAGAAAGCAGCTTCCATCATTCGCGCTCCACCTGACTTAGAAATCATCATAAAAGGGATTTCTTTATCAATAGAGTGTTTGATGGCACGAGCAATTTTTTCACCTACAACGGAACCCATTGATCCTCCAATAAAGTTGAAGTTCATACAGGCAATTGTGATATCCATACCGTTTAGTTTTCCATAAGCAGTGGTAACGGCATCGTTGATTCCTGTTTTCTTTTTGGTTGCCTTAAGTCGATCTGTATATTTTTTGGTATCCTCAAAATTTAAAGGGTCACCCGATGTCATGTTGGCATCAAGTTCATTGAATTCGTTGTTGTCAAATAGAATTTTGAAATATTCATTTGAGTTAACGCGCTCATGATGATTGCAATTGTGACATACCCATGTGTTCTCTTGGTGCTCGTCTGTGGAGACCACTACTTTACATTTAGGGCATTTGTACCATAGGCCTTCAGGAATTTCCTTTTTGTCTTTAGTCTCTGTGACAACTTTTTTGTCTTTACGTTTAAACCAAACCATATTACTGATTTATAATGTGTTTATGTTATTTAAGTCTTCAAAAGACCGTTTTAAACGAGTCTTTAGCGTAAGTTCTCCAGCACGAATATATTTACGCGGATCGTAATGTTTTTTGTTGGGTTCATCCTGACTGTCAGGGTTGCCAATTTGAGACATGATATAATCTTTTTTATCCAAGATGTAGTCTCGTACACCCTCGGTAAAAGCATACTGAATATCTGTATCGATATTCATTTTGATAACGCCGTACGATATAGCCTCTCTAATTTCTTCTAATGAAGAGCCAGAACCTCCATGAAACACGAAATCTACTGGTTTTTTGTCAAGAGTTTTGAATTTTTCACTGATAAAATCTTGAGAATTCTTCAAAATTATTGGCGTAAGCTGAACATTACCAGGTTTGTATACCCCGTGAACATTACCAAATGAGGCTGCTATGGTAAATCGGTCTGATATTTTCTTTAATTCTTCATAGGCAAAAGCAACTTCATCAGGCTGGGTGTATAAGTCTGCATTATCTACTTCGCTGTTGTCGATG
Source organism: Flavobacteriales bacterium UBA7430 (assembly GCA_002478765.1). Lineage (GTDB taxonomy): Bacteria > Bacteroidota > Bacteroidia > Flavobacteriales > UBA7430 > UBA7430. The sequence goes on along the minus strand of DLQO01000045.1, from coordinate 30,571 downwards.
CCGTCTTCTTCACCACCGGTAACTCCCAATTCAATTTCAAGAGTCATTCCAATTTTACTCATTCTTTTGAGATACTTTTTACAGATATCAATATTTTCATTGATGGGTTCTGCAGAAAGGTCAATCATGTGAGAAGAGTAAAGAGGCTTTCCATGAAGCTTATAGTACTTTTCACCTGCTTCAATTAATCCATCAATCCAGGGTAGCCAAGATTTTTGGCAATGATCTGTATGAAGTATAACCGTTGCGCCGTAGAGTTCGGCCATTTGGTGTACATGAATAGCTCCCGAGATACACCCATTAATTGCGGACTGTTCATCTTCGTTACTGAGAGACATTCCAGAATAAAATTGACCACCTCCACGAGAAAATTGTACAATCACCGGAGCATTTACTTCTACAGCAGATTCGATAACCGCATTTACAGTGGAGTTGGAAGAAACATTTACTGCAGGGAGGGCAAAATTATTTTGTTTGGCATACTGAAAAATTCTTTGAATTTCGTCGCCGTGAGCAACACCTGCACTAAATTGTTTGTTCATTTCTTTTTCATTTGTAAGATTACGTTGCAAATCTAAACATTTATTCATCAGGATAAAGTTTTTAGAAAGGATATCCTAAGCCAATGTTTAGTTGAGAGTTGTTTATATTTACTGATTTCCAGTCTCCAAAATTACCGGCTGATGGCTCTCTAATAGGGAAGCCAAGATCGGTTCGCAATACAAAATACTTGAAGTCATAGCGAAAGCCAAAGCCCACATCAATTGCGATTTGATTTAAAAATTCATTCCTATCAAAATTAGCAGATTGGTATTTGTTGTTGTTCGTTTTGATTTCCCATATATTTCCTGCATCCATAAACACAGCACCTTTTAACTTCTTAATAAGATTGAATCTGTATTCTAAACTAGCCAAAATTTTAACCCCTCCTGTGTAAAGTGTGTCTGAGTTTTCCGATAAATTACCGGTGGGTTTTTTGAAGGCTTGCCAGCCTCTTAGGTCATTTGCTCCGCCCGCAATGAACTTTTTTTGAAACGGGGCTTGTTTGGTGTTTCCATAGGCGTAAATAACTCCCCCCATAGCCCTTGCAGCTAAGGTGTTTTTATCATCAATTTTCCAGTAGTACCTGTAGTCTAAACTTGTTTTGATGTACTGTGTAAATATATTTTCCTTGTCACCCAGGCGGATTGTATATGTAGGGCTGCCATCATCTTGGAGTATCGTATTTCCATTTTGGTCATCTAGCGTCTCGAATTCTAAAGCACTTGCTAGTTCTCTTAAGACACTTCCCGAGGATTCAATGTGAAACCTCAAGAAACTGTGATTTTTCAATTTATTCACATCCTGATTGTTGATGCTAAGCGTATATGAACTGGTCGGGATTAAGTGACTTGAATAATCTTTGGCTATTAGATATTCTGAAATATTGTCAAGATTGGCAGACTCTCCTTGAAAATCAACATAGCTTAAGTTAAAAAGAGCAAGTTTGTGTTCTTTGTTTTGTTTTGTATTCCATTGGTAGGTAAGGTTCCCAGAAATGCTATTTCTAGTGAATTCTGGTCTTTTTTGTTCTGAAATAGATGCCGATAAAATGGTCTTTGTTCTTGAGTTTTTGAAGTGGTTTCTGTTTCGCTTTAAGGGGCTTAACAGGCTGGGTATACTTAGGCTCACAGCCAATCTATTTTCCTTGATGTCAACGATTCTACTTGCATCATTTAAATTGATGTTTTTAGAACCTTTGTAGGTGAGTTGTAGGTGTTCGGCACCTTTAAATATATTGTAGTGACTTATTGATGCAGACCCAGAGAGACCTTCTTTCAGTTCGGGGTTTGTACTGGCTTCTAGTTCAACGGTATAAGCTATCTTTTTTCCGGGAATTAAGTTTATATGGACGTTCAGAAGATCTTGGCCTTTATTTGCGCGAACTATAGGGAATTCAAAAGTGATTTTTTTGAAGTTTTTGAGCTCTGATAATCCTAAATAACTACGGTCTATTGTTTCTTTGTTGAAAAGATCTCCAGGTTTGATTAGAATTTTTTCTGCGAGTCTGTTTAAATTGTAAGGTGGAGAAGAATGGCTGTGGATAAATTGAATTCCGTTTACGACTGTGGTGTCTGTATTGGTTTCTGTTTCAATCGAGTTGATAACGACCAAGACTGAGTTTATCAAACCAATTTTATGATTTTCATTTGAAATGATGTTATTTTTATTTTTCTCAACAGGATTGACAACCAATTCTAAATGAACCTCTTTTTTTGTTTGATTTGTATCCGCTATAAAATGAATGAACTCCTTGTTAAATTGATAGTATCCTTGTTCTTGAAGTTTTGTGGCTATGCGTAGTCGTTCTTTTTCTAAGATTTCAAACTGATAGCTTTTTCCTGTTGTCAAATTACTTTGCGCTAACAGTCGTTCTATTTTAGAATTTAAAAGCGGTGTTTCTTTTTGGTTTACAGAAACCCCGCTTATGATGTATGCATTTCCTGGTTTAACCTTGTAGTTAACCTTTGCTTTGTGCTTTTTTTTATGAATTTCTGTAGTAGTTTTTACATCAAAAAAGCCATTATTCTTGTAGTAAAGGTTGATTTGAGATGTCGACTTATTGAGTAGACTTTGGTTCAAGATTACCGGAGATTCTCCGATTTTTTTGAAATAATGATTTTTGTTTTGAGGAGATGATAGATTGTAAATGTTAAGATACAAAGGAATGAAACCCAGTATTTTTTTGTTGGGTTTTTGTTTGATTAGCGCAAACACCTCCTTATTCTTAACTTTTTGACCATCAACGGTAACCGTATTTTTGGTTAGTAGATGTCGATTGCCCTCCAAATGCTTGCTGGTACTACAATTGCTAAAATAAATTGCAATACATATGGCAATGGATGTTAATTTTATGTTCAGCCTTGAATTCAATCCTCTTTTTTTACAAATGTAGTAATGTCTTGTGGAAAGTTGTACGTTATTAATTGAAAGTTTGTATGCTTTTGAGGTTATTGAATTAGGTTGTGTGCTTGTGAAATGTTTTTCAATTCAAAGTGGATTGATTTTAAATGGATTCGGTTTTAAAGTCAAAATCGTGTCTGCTGCTATGGTGCTTGATTTCTTTTTTTAATCTTTGTAAACATGTTAAGTAAAAGTCAGATCAAAAATTTGAGAAGCCTTCAACGCAAAAAAGAGCGATTAAAAAGTGGTCTATATGTTGTTGAAGGAAAGAAGATTGTGGAGGAAATGCTAAAGGCATCACCTTGGTTTGCTTTGTATGCGACTTCGAATTGGTTTAATGATCACCCTGAATATTTAAATAACGAGAACTGTTTCGAGCTTAGTGAAAAAGATTTGGAGCAGGTGTCCACATTAAAAACACCCAATGAGGTTTTATTGGTATTGAAGCAGAATGAAAAAGCATCCTTTTCTGAGGTCAAGTCTGAGGCTTTGTTGTTGGCTCTTGATTCTGTTAAAGATCCAGGTAATCTTGGGACGATTATTCGTTTAGCCGATTGGTTTGGTGTTAAACATATTTTGTGTAGTACGGACTCTGTAGAGCAATACAATCCTAAAACTGTACAATCTGCAATGGGGTCTATTGATCGTGTTCAATTGCATTATGGAGATTTAGCATTGATGTTGTCAGAGCTCAAAACGCATCAGATTTATGCTTGTGACTTAAATGGAGACTCTCTGTATACATCTAAATTCCGTAAGAAATCTATTTTAGTTATGGGAAGTGAGTCTCATGGTATTTCAAATGAAATTAATCAGATTGTAAACCAAAACATTACGATACCAAATTTTTCAAATTCAAGTATCGACTCTTTGAACGTAGCTACAGCTACAGCTATTGTTTTATCTGAATTTCGCTCCAAGTAACTTTTCCTGAATCGATTGCTTTTCACTCTTATGTAGCTACTTTGGTGGTCGCCCCATATATTTAACTTATCTTTACAAACTTTGGTGGTGAAACCTTTCCGGTGGAGCCTTAAAAGGGAATTGGGTGAGACTCCCAGACTGTTCCCGCAGCTGTAAGCTCTGTAGCAGCCTTGTCAATTCTAGTGGTCACTGTTTTAATTAATGGGAAGACCGGCAAGGTAGAGTAAGTCAGAAGACCTGCCTAAGAAAATATACTCACAACTTTCGGTGAAAAGGTGATGTGAAACGCTCGCGCATTTCTATGCTTTTTTTTACTTGTGTAAAACAAAATTATGAATACGAACTTATTCATGGGATTTAGTTTGTTAACGATCTCTTTGTTTGCTCAGGAAAAGGATTCTTTATTGAATACCAATATTCCTGTACTCAAAGAAATTGTCTTGTCTGACGATAAGCTATCTCTATGGGCTGTGGGTTCTTCTGTACTTGATTTAGGAACTTCGCTACGAGATAATCGTCTTACGGACATAGCTTCATTGTTATCGAACAAATCACATGTTCGCATCCGTTCATACGGAGTAGGAGGCTTGTCAAGCGCCTCATTCAGAGGTGCTGGTGCTTCACATACCCAGATTTCTTGGAATGGAGTTATCTTAAATTTAGCGACTACAGGCCAACAAGATCTTACACTAATACCTGCATTATTTGTTGATGAACTGAAGGTGCAGTCAGGAGGCTTGAGTTCTTTACTTGGTGAAGGTGCACTTGGCGGATCTATTCACTTGCGTAATAAATATCGGTTTAATCAAGCTTACAATACACAACTTAACTTTTCTGTCGGTAGTTTTGGTAAACAAATGTACGGTCTATCATCACAAGTTTCAGATGCCAAAAACGCTTTTGACATCCGTTTTTACTTGCATCATGCAGAAAACGATTATTCTTTCAATGATCCTTACTTAAATGGTGAAAAAAGAGATTTAGAACATGCTTCATTTTCAAGTAAAGGATTTCAAACATCTTATGTAAAACGTTTCAATAGGTATTGGAGTGCTGACATACGGTACTGGCATCAGGGAACTTTTAGAGAATTAGCCCCTTCTATTTCTGAGGCACAATCAACAGCCGAACAAGAAGATGAGTCGAACATTTTACTTTTTCATGTGAATCATCAAAAAGAGAAATTTGAGTGGAATGCTAATGTCTCTTACCATCATTCTGATTTGTCTTACGAGGATTCGTTAAAAAACGTGTTTTCAAATCACACAACTCATCGATACAAAATCAGCCAAGATTTCAGGTGGGATCTTAAGGGTAAAGAGATTTTGAGACTTGAGAGTAGTATGCAGTTAGATTCAGTCACTAGTACTAATATCAATGATTTACGTGGTAGCGAAACTCGATTTACTTTAGGTCTAAACCACAACAAACATTTGAGTGATAATGTTTTGATCGTTTCAGGAGCAAGACAAGAAATCGTAGATAATGAGTTGAGTCCTTTTTTACCAAGTATTTCATTTCAACTCAAATTGAACCCGAATATTTTGCTTGCTTGTGGAAGTTATCGATCATACAAACGCCCTTCATACAACGATAGATTTTGGGATCCAGGGGGAAATCCAAACTTGCTCGAAGAGGTTGGATGGATGAGTAACCTGAGACTCGTGTATGAGAAGTCAAATACGCATGTTAAAAAACGAATGGGGATGTCTATGTATTATGGTAAAATAAAAAACTGGATCATCTGGTTGCCAAGTGCTGTTGAAAGTTATTGGGTTCCTGAAAATAAATCTTTGGTTGAACAGATAGGATTTGAATTGGAAGGGCTTTACGAATTCCATAATTCATGGTGTGTTTTTACTTATGAAACAACCTCATCTTACCAAATGGTCAAGGATCTAAATACTGAAATGATCGGATCGAGACAGTTAATGTACATACCTGTTTTTCAAACCAATCAGAGGATTTCTATGGAAGTAGAAAAGATTACATGGCATTACCAGCATCACTTTGAGTCTGTAAGGTACACTTCGGTAGACCACAAAAGTTATCTAGACCCTTATTCACTCGCAAATGTTGGAATTAAATATTCCTATGAAATGCAAGGCGAACCCATTAATATAGGTTTTCAGGTGAATAACTTATGGGATGCAAATTATCAAATGGTTCAAAATAGACCTATGCCGGGAAGGCATTTTAACTTTAATATTAACTTTTATTTATAACAAACAAACAACTAAGAAATGAGAAAATCTTTAATTACATTAATTGCCTTTACGTTCCTGATTGTGAAATTAGACGCCCAAGTGGTTGATTTTGAGTCGATAAATTTTGATGTATCAGGGGTTTGGAATGGAGCTGATTTATCTGGAGCTTTTGTAGAGTCTGGATTTGAGTTTTACAATTCCTTTAATCCAGAATGGTCTTCTTGGAGTGGGTTTTCCATTTCGAGTCAAGTGGATGAAATAACTGCTGGTTGGGCTAATCAGTATAGTGTTTATACAGGCGCTGCATTCAGTGGAACAAATTTTGCTTTAGGTACGAACGATTCGAAAATTGCTTTTGACACAAAAGTAGTGGATGGATTTTACATTACAAATTCTACTTATTCGGTGCTTTCTATGCTGTATGGAGATGATTTTGCGAAAAAGTTTGGTGGTGAAACCGGAGAGGATTCGGATTGGTTTAAATTATCTATTATCGGAAAACTTGACGGTGAGGTGAAGGACACCCTAGAGTTTTATTTGGCTGACTATCGATTCGAGGATTCGAGTAAAGACTACATTGTATCGGATTGGACTTGGCTTGATGTATCTGAGTTGGGCAATATTTCTGAGTTGTCATTTGAGTTTTCTTCTTCGGATACAGGGCAATATGGAATGAATACACCCGCTTACTTTTGTATGGATGACTTGAGGGTAAATACGGTTGGTGTTGATGATTTTGCATACGAACCATTCTCTGTATACCCCAACCCTGCTCATGATCAATTGACGATAAATATTGATGGGATTATGAGCATTTTTGATTTATCAGGTAAACGAATTATAACTCAAACGGTCGAAGCAGGAAGTGCAGTTTCATTGATGGAATTAACTGGTGGAGTTTATTTTGTCAAAGTAGGCTCATTTGTTGAGAAAATAATAAAGTATTAATTGTACTGAGATTTAATTAACAGAGCATCATTTTGAAATGATTAAGCAGCTAATCAACATAACATTTTTCATCGGTTGTACTGTGCTGGCACAACACTCTCCAGAAGTCGGTCAAGAAGGCAGTATTGCCGTTTCAATGGATTCACCTTTGATCGTAAATTGGGCTGATAAAGGCACTGTTGATCGAGGATGGGTTAATATAGCTGACACAACCTTGGGTAAGGTTAGTTTTGGTGAAATTGATTTTGCATATGGGTCTCCTGATCCCGCTGTATTGAGTCTGGGTGATGGAGGTTCTGCAACCTTCTTTTTTGAGCCAGCTATTTTTGATGGTGAGGGGTACGATTTTGCGGTATATGAAAATGCTTTTGACGCCCATTTTTTAGAGTTGGCCTTTGTAGAGGTGAGTTCTGACGGAGAGAATTTTTATCGTTTCCCTTCTCAATCTACTACAAGTTGTGAAGCGCAGGTCGGCACTTTTGGTTTGTTGCAGTCCTCTGAGATTCACAATCTCGCAGGGAAGTATCCGGCAAAATGGGGGACCCCTTTTGATCTCAATGAATTAAGAGGCTATCGAGATTTAGACATCACGACAATTACACACATCCGAGTTGTAGATGTTGTGGGAAGTATTGACCCGCTTTATGCATCCTTAGATTCTTATGGTAGAACAATCAACGACCCTTGGCCCACAGCTTTTGATCAAGGAGGGTTTGATTTAGACGCCATAGGGGTCATGCATCAAAACGCCTTATCAACTTCTGAACATACAAGTGTAACAGTATATCCAAATCCAGTATCCATTGAGTCTGCTTTACAGATTAACTCACTTAGTCCCATTGAAAATCTAAAATTGATTGATGTTTTTGGTCGTGTTGTACACATCGACTCCAGTTCGGAAATTCACCTACAAGAATACGTGAGCTCTTTGGGGTTGTATGTTTTAGAATATGAAGTTTTTGGAGAAATACATAGATTTAAACTTATTGTCAGAAAATGAGGTTATGTAGATTCATATTGCCATTGGTTGTGCTGATTTCATCCTGTGATAAAATAGATGTTTCTCCTCAAAAAGACCTCTTTTTATCTGAGGGGATACTTGTTGCAAATGAAGGTAACTTTCAGTGGGGAAATGCTACTTTAAGCATCTACGATTCTGAAAAAGAAACGATTCTAAACAAGGTCTTTCAGAGGGTTAATGGCCGACCGCTGGGAGATGTATTGCAGTCCATCACATTGAATGAAGACAAAGCATTTCTGGTTTTAAATAATTCAGGTAAAGTTGAGGTCATAGACCCAAATAGTTTTTCATGGTTAAACACCATTTCGGGTTTTACTTCTCCGAGATATTTTCATATTGTAAACTCTGAAAAAGCCTATGTAAGCGACCTTTATTCGAATAAAATTGCTGTTGTAGATTTAAATTCATGCGAAATATCTTCTTACATAGCCTGTGAGGGTTGGACAGAAGAAATGGTTCAGGTTGGAGATTTGGTTTATCTTTTAAATATGGAGTTCAATCAAATCTGTGTGATTGATACGAAACAAGATGCTATCGTATATCGTATATCGGTTCCAACTTCTGTGAAAAGCTTGAAGATAGACCTTCAAAACAGACTCTGGGTTTGCGGGTCGGAAAATGGGGTAGGTCATCTATTTTCCTTAGATGCCGAGACCTTTGATGTTGTACATTCTTATACTTTTGTTGGAGAAAATCCTACAGATTTATTTGTAAGCGGCGATGGAAATAACATCTATTTTTTATCTAATGGATTGTGGCATATTGACGTAAGCTCTGTAAATGTAAATTCATCACCCGTGATACCAGCCGATGGTCGTATTTTTTATGGTTTGTCGATAACGGAAGATAAAATCTATCTTGCTGATGCTATTAATTATGTTCAGAATGGCCTTGTGCGTGTACATGACAAGCAGTATAATTTTATTGAAGAATGGGGTGTAGGAATGATTCCCTCCAAATTTTATTTTATAGAGCCATGAAAAGGTTATCTGTCATACTTATGATTTTTATGTTTTTTTCTTGTCAGCAACAAGAAATTAGAGAAGTGGCTTCGTCTGATGCATGTTTAGATAGCTTGGAAATTCAATATGCTAAAGGCTTTGCTGTAAACTATTACGAAGACCACAAAGAGCTTTTGGTTTTTTCTCCAGAAAAAAAAGATACGCTACACAGATACTATTTATCAAATGAGTCAAAACAAGGATTCATTCAAACCCCTGTAAAACGATTAGCGTCCCTTTCATCTGTTTATGCAGCTTACATAGAATCTTTGGGTTTGAATGATGTTTTAGTTGCTGTAGATGAGAAGGATTACATCAGTTCTAATTCCATTCGAAATGATATGGAACAAAGAGATGTTATTGAATTGGGAGGTCTGGATAAGATGAATCATGAGGCTTTGCTTATGGCTCAGGTTGATTTAGTTTATTCTTTTGGTTGGCAGGGCAATACTGCCGGTATTGCAGAGAAACACCAAAACATTTCTTTTGCTTACGGCTATGAATATCTGGAGGAGCACCCCTTGGGTAGGGCTGAATGGATTAGGTTTTTCGCCTGTTTTTTTAACAAAGAAACCGAAGCAGATTCTATTTTTGACCTTGTGAAAACAAATTACGAAAATCTCAAAGCATTGACTGCTGATGTCGTTTACCGTCCTAAAGCACTCATAAATATGCCTTTTAAAGAACAATGGCATATGCCCGGTGGGCTTAGTTATTCGGCACATTTGATTGAAGATGCTGGGGCTTATTACCCTTGGGATACCCTGAAGGTAAATCGAAGTATACCTATGGATTGGGAGGTGGTTTACCAAAAAGCTTACGATAGTGATTATTGGATCAACACCGGAGCCTATTCCTCCTATACGGAAGTTCAAAAGGTCATGCCCGATGCAGTACTTTTCGAGGCTTTCCGTAATAAAAAAGCTTTCAATAACAATGCTCGAATGAATGGTTTGGGGGGGAATGATTATTGGGAATCAGGCTTGTTGTATGTCGATGAATTGTTAGCGGATTTAATTGTAATTTTTCATCCAGAAATTTTACCAACCAGAGCATTGAAATATTACAAACCTCTTGTGGATGAATAAAACAAATTTTAGAGTCTTATTGATGACACTTTTTCTGGTGTTTATATTCATTGCCGATATTTTAGTTGGTTCTGTCAATATCCCTCTGTCTGATTTTTTTCAATACATCAAAGGGAACGGTTGGTCACACGTATCTTACGAGGCTATCGTTTTCGATTATCGCATACCCAAAGCTTTAACGGCATGTTTTGCGGGGTCTGCATTGGCTGTTTCAGGATTGTTGATGCAAAGTTTTTTTCGAAACCCATTGGCAGGCCCCTATGTTTTGGGGATTAGCTCTGGGGCCAGTTTTGGAGTTGCTTTACTATTGTTACTTTTTTCAGGAACATTTTTGTTCTCCGTTCCCATTGCTGCTTGTTTGGGTTCTTTATTGGTTCTCGTTAGTATGATATGGGCTTCAAAACGTTTTCGTTCTTCTGTGAGTTTATTGATATTAGGTTTGATGATATCTTATATAACTGGGGCTTTGGTCGGTGTTCTTCAGTATTTCTCCAAATCTGAAGAAATTCAAAGTTTTGTGCTTTGGGGTTTGGGTTCCTTTGCTAAAACACAGTGGACCGACCTTCAAATCATGTTGCCCGTTTTAGTCTTGGGATTGGTTTTTGCTTATTCCCGATCTAAACACTTAAACAGTCTATTGCTTGGAACATCTTACGCCCAGAGTATAGGCGTTTCTATAAAGTCGATTCGCAGACAGTTGTTGTATCTGGTGGGCGTGCTAGTAGCATGGGTTACTGCCTATTGTGGACCAATTGCTTTTTTAGGAATGGCAGTCCCTCATTTGGTTCGCTTATGGGTTGACGAATCAGATCATAAAATAACCATTCCTTTGGTCGCTCTTACCGGGGCTTGTGTCGCGTTACTTTGTGATGTAATTGCCCAAGTTCCAGGCTTCACGATCATATTACCCATTAACAGCATTACATCTCTTTTTGGGGCACCCTTTGTCATTTATTATTTACTCAAAAAGAATCGTTTTGCATAAGGATTTGTACATATCAGTTGAAGGTGTTTCTGTGGGTTACGATGCTCAAGCTGTATTGAAAGATGTTTCCTTTAATCTTTATTCAGGAGAGTTGATCTGCTTATTAGGAGCCAATGGAAGAGGCAAGTCAACGTTGTTAAAAACCTTGATGGGGATATTGCCAATTGTTACAGGAGAAATTCAATTGAAAGGTAAATCTTTAGCCTCTTTTTCTGCTGAGGAAAAAGCAAAAGAAATGGCCGTGGTTTTAACAGACTCACTACGAGATGTAAGTATGAAAGCCAAAGATGTTGTGGTAACCGGTAGATATCCGTATTTATCATGGAATGCAAGATTGAATCCAGAAGATGAAATTATTGTTCAAAAGAGTTTGACTAAAGTTAATGCACTAGACTATGCCAATCGATGGATGTCTGATTTGAGTGATGGAGAACGTCAACGAGTTGTTTTGGCGCGTGCTTTGGCTCAGCAAACAGATGTTTTACTGTTGGATGAGCCAACGGCCTTTTTGGATTTGGCACATACCATGGAGTTGTCTGTTCTTTTAAAGAAGTTTACTCGAGAAGAAGGGAAGTCAATCATTATGAGTTCTCACGATTGGGCAACAGCTGTTCAAATTGCCGATCGTGTTTTCTGGATTGATGAAAGCTCTCAATTTCATATTTTAGAAACGGAAGCTCTAAAAAATGGGGATAAGATGAATGAAATGCTGAATTCTTCATACGGCAAATGGGATTCCGATAAGGGCCGGTTTGAAATATCAATGGGTCACGAATAACTATTTTTGATTGCCTCCGCACAGCGTTCTCCGTCTATGGCTGCAGAAACGATCCCACCCGCATAGCCTGCGCCTTCTCCACAAGGGTAAAGATTGGTGATTTGGGGGTGGCTAAGCAACGATTCGTCTCTTGGTATACGAACAGGAGAGGAGGTTCTGGATTCAACTCCGAGGATGTTTGCCTCATTGGTAAAGTAACCATTCATTTTCCCCCCAAAAGCTTTAAATCCTACTTGAAGTCTATTTCCTATCATTGAAGGTAAAAGTTCATGAAGCGGAGCGGAATTGATTCCGGGAATATAGGAGCAATCGTTTAGAGTATTTGAGAATTTGCCGTTCGAAAAATCTACCATGCGTTGCGCAGGCGCGGCTTGTGTTTTACCACCGGCTTCCCATGCCATTTTTTCCATCTCTTGTTGGAATACCAATCCAGCTAATTCTCCGTGTTTAGAATAATTTTGAAGATCTTCCGGTTCTATAGCTACAACCATTCCTGAATTGGCATAACGCGAACTTCGGGTAGATGCAGACATTCCGTTGACAACGACTTCACCCGGTGAAGTAGCCGAAGGTACAATATGCCCCCCTGGACACATGCAAAAAGAAAATACACCCTTGCCATTTACTTGTTGAACAAATTTATAGGAGGCTGCAGGTAAGTATTTACTTCGAACATCACAATGGTATTGGGCACGATCGATAATAGGTTGAGGGTGTTCTATACGGACCCCAAGAGCAAAGGACTTGCTTTCTATTTTAATTTTATGTCGGTTCAATAAGTGAAATATATCTCTTGCGGAATGCCCGGTTGCAAGAATTACTGAATGACCCAATATTTTGTGGCCATTTTGATCGATAACTCCCGATATTTTATCTCCACTCAGGATCAAATCTTCGACTCTAGTATTGAAATGAATTTCACCTCCAGAATCGAGAATGTTTTCTCGCATTTTGGCGATAATCTTTGGGAGTTTATTGGTGCCAATGTGTGGGTGTGTATCAATCATGATATCTTTAACAGCACCATGCCCTACCAAAATTTCAAGTACTCTTTGTACAGATCCTCTTTTTTTGGAACGTGTGTAAAGTTTTCCGTCAGAATAGGTTCCCGCACCACCTTCTCCAAAACAGTAATTGGAGTCAGGAATCACCTCATGTTTGTGGATTTTACCTAGATCTTTTCGCCTTTCTATGACGTCCTTTCCACGTTCTAAAACAATAGGTTTTAGGCCCAGCTCAATCAAGCGTAGTGCAGCAAAAAGTCCTGCGGGTCCGGATCCAACAATAACCACAGGCGTAGCTGTTGAAACATTTTGATAGTCTCTTTGATGTGTTTTGTTTTCTGCTTTTTGTCCTTTTGTGAAAACAGTAACATTTAAATGAATGTTAATTTTTCGAGAACGCGCATCAATAGAGCGTTTTTGAAGAACGATATCACTAATTTGACTGACGTCAATCTTGAGTTTTCTGGCAGCGCTAAATTTTATCGAATTTTCATCGGAAGCAGCTTTTGGGGATACGCTTATGGTAATCTCCTTTTGCATTTATTCGAAAGTAAGGGATATTTGAAATCCTCTGGAGTAGAACCCATCTATAGGGCTTGTGTAAATTGTACCATCAGATACAATGAGGTTTGTCAGTCCGTGAGAATATTTTATTTGAGGTGCAAATTTGAAGTATTCGAAATAAAAATCACAACCGGCTCCAATTTCAAGAGCAAAATTGCTGCGGTTGAGTTTGAATATTTCTTCGTCAAGAACATCTTTTTCAGAAGCCATATCAATCCCTATGTTAGGACCAATAAATAAAAAGGCTCGGTAGTTGTTGATTCGATCTGCTCTGTATTTTAAGTGAACACCAGACTCTACAAACCAGGATTCAACACGCTTTGTAACTTCTTTAGGACCATCATGGTCCGGACTAAATCGGTAATTGATATTTCTTTGGATGGTTTTAACCGTGAGAACATGTCTAAGGTTTAATCGATCATTTATTCTTAGGTCAGGTAAAATAAACGAAACGCCTATTCCGATATCACTGTCTGTCTCAATACTCAAGATATCGGTATTCTGGTAAAAACGATCGTTCAAGTCATTGATGAGGTTATATTGACCAAAGTCTAAACCCATTCCAAAATGAATTTTTTTATAATCATAATTACTTAACGCAATGATTTGTTGCTTTTGTGCTTGCGCAGAGAAGCTAAAGATTACCAGTAAAAATAGCAGCTCTAGGTTCTTCATTTTTTAGCGATGTAAATTGAGGATATACCTAAGGTTAACGGAATGTTTTTAGCATTGGTATAACCACACTTTTCTATGATTTTGTTGAGTTCTTTCCCGTGAGGAAATGCACTAACAGATTCGGGAAGGTAGCTGTATGCTGAATTGTCTTTAGAAAGCACTTTACCAATGAGCGGTAATATTGCTTTGAAGTAGAATTGGTAGATCTGTTTGAAAGGGAATGATGTAGGTTGCGAGAATTCCAGAATGTACAATTTACCTCCTTCGCGAAGTACCCTTCTCATTTCGGAAAGCCCTTTTTCCAGATTTTCGAAGTTACGTGCACCAAAACTAACACATACAGCATCAAAAGTTTCATCCTCATAGGGAAGATCTTCTGAATCAGCTTGTTCAAGAGTGATGATGTGATCCAGTGACTTTTCTTTCATTTTTTTACGCCCTACTTCGAGCATCCCATTGGAAATGTCTACACCAATAACTTTGTCTGGATTTGTTTTAAGCATAGCGATTGCTAGGTCTCCAGTTCCAGTAGCTACATCTAAAATTGTTTTTGGTGCTTGTTTGGTCAAGTGCTTCACCAATTGTTTACGCCAGAAGATATCAATACCTAGGGAAAGAAAATGATTTAGAAAATCATAATTTCCAGCAATATTGTCAAACATTTCGGCAACTTGTACCTTCTTTGACGAGGAAGAATTTTTGTAGGGCTTAACGGTATCTTTCAAACTAAATTTTTATGCAAAAATACTTACTTAATTTCTTTTTTGTTCATTGAGTTGACAAAAAGAATGTTTCCAAGCTTATTATAACCTTCAAAATACGATGTTCCTTCTTTTTCTAGTACTTTTTCATCGAAACCAATCAATGTGAAGTCAGCTATTGCCGATTGCTCATTGATGATAGATTTGATGTCATGTGTCTCACTTCTTTCAATCAGATTAATGTTGGAAGGCGAAATAGGTAACCTCCCCACTTGAATAAGCTCAAGGAGTCGTTCTTTCTGGTTTTCAATGGTGCCTTCGGCATAAATTGAGAAAATTTTAATCGTTGCATTTTTCCAGTTTTTATGTCCAAGTAGTATGTATCCTAGGAGAATTTCTAGGTTTGAGTCCTGATAGTCGTCAGGAGAGATCCAGATGTGTATGTCTCTTTTGTATCCGAAAGACCTGTATGTTGTGTTGAGTATGCATACATCAAAATCTGTAGCTGTAAGTAGATGATGATTTGTGATGATCTGTTGTAATTTCTCTTGATCGCTTCTTTCGAATTCCAGAACGATCAGGTTATGGCCCTTTCCCGAAATACTTGCAAGTTGAATCACTTGAGCGATAGCAGATGTGTACGATGGACTGATAATGGTATCAAGGTAGACTTTAGATCGAGAGCCCTCTGCAAGGCTGTGAAGTTTGGTGAGTGTTTTTTGTGATTTAATATGAGATTCTTTGTTTAGGTAGCCTTCAATGAAATGCATGTACGTCCCAAATCCATATTTATGTGAAATCCAACGCATAAAATCGAAAGCATCTCTTTTTTGAAGTGTTATGTCAGATATACAAATAGCAAAAGGTCTCCAGTGATCATCAGCACTGTTGTATTCTTTTTTTCTCACAAAAATTTGAAGTTGTCTACTCAGTTGGAATAAAACGCCTTTAAATAACTTGATTATGCCTCCTCTTGATGTGTTGTATTTACTGATGTACGCGTAAATAAGGACCATAAAGCTTATGGATACCAATGCATATGTAGAATTCATTTTAAACATCAACCAAAAAGAAAGCGCAGCACCAAGAAGCGAAATGTACCATCTGGATCGGAATGTAGGTCGGTAAGAGGGGTCTGCTGAAAAATGTTCCAAAAGAGAAATGGAACATATGGCTCCGTAGGTCACCATAAAAAACATAGCGATGACTTCAGCAACTAAATTAATGTCACCAAGAAAGACAAAGAAAAAAGCGATGATACAGGAAACAACGGAAGCGTTAATAGGTTCTATGGTTCCTTTTTTGTTTCGGGACAACCAATTGTTTAACGTTAAAGTTGGAAATATTTTATCTACGCCTAAAGCCTGAAGTGTTCTGGGTGCTACCATAACAGATCCTAATGCTGAGGATACAGCTGCACATGCCAGACCAATGGGTATAATAGGGGCCCAAATAGCGATTCTACTCATGATCAGCTGATCGGAAGCCAAGTCATCCAGTGAAGCTGATAGGACGAGTTTTAATGCAACAGCTATGTATACAACAATACCAACAGCTGTAGCTAATAGTGTTCCCTTTGGGATTGATTTTTTTGGATTTTTCAAGTCTCCAGACAATCCCAGTCCAGCTGCAATACCCGTAAATGCTGGAAATATAATGGTGAACACATAGAAGAATGAGTCTGGGTTTGAGATGGAAGAAATGAAGTCTACATCGGTTAATTCATGTCCTTCTATAGGTTTGCCCATAAAAAACATTACCAGCGACACAAAAAGTACAGCGACCACGTAATAAAGCAAATTCATTCCTATGTTAGCTCCTTTTGTGAGCATCACAAAACTCAAGAAAATCATCATTACAATTCCGATTAACCTTTTGTTTCCGAGATAGATTTCATAAGGTTCGAGAAAAGGATAACTGCTTAATAAAAACTCAGCAAAAGGCATAAAGGCTTCCGCGAAAGCAATGACGTAAAAAGCAACAGAAATAGCTTGAGAAAGAAATAGTGCTATCCCAATTGCAGCACCAATATTTAATCCAAATGAACGAGAAATAATATAATATGCTCCACCACCTTCTACTTTTCGGTTCGTAGCAATTTCTGCAACAGCCATGGCCGTTGGGATGGTTACCAAATGACCAATGATAATAATAGCGATTGCACCTATAAAACCGGTATGAGCGACAGCATAACCAAATCTTAAATACAATATAGCACCAAGAATTGTTGAGATAGCCGTCATAAATACGGGCGCAGTCCCAAAATTGGCTTTTTTCTTTAATAATGTATCCGCCATTTTTTAGATGAATTTCAAGGATTCGAATATAGTAAATTCACATCACTATATGCTATTGTGTTTGTTTAAGGCATTAGGGGTGTCTCCTCAAATATCTAATAAAGACTATCGGAATAAAGTGTCATCTGTGTATCTTTATAGAAAATAAGATAGTTATGAAAATAAAATCTATAGAAACCGGTAATTTTAAATTGGATGGAGGGGCTATGTTTGGCGTCGTACCCAAAAGTATTTGGCAAAGAACAAATCCTGCAGATGAAAATAATTTATGCCCCTGGGCCATGCGAAGTATGTTGGTCGACTATGGTGATCGAAAAGTATTGATTGATAATGGACTTGGAGATAAGCAAAGTGATAGGTTTTTTAGTTATTATCATCTTCATGGAGATGACTCCTTGATTTCATCTCTCGCAAAAGAAGGGTATCACCCGGATGATATTACCGATGTGTTTTTAACACATTTGCATTTTGATCATTGTGGTGGGGGGATTAAATACGATGAAAAAGGAGAACTAGTTCCTGTATTCAAAAATGCAACTTATTGGTCTAATGAGGCTCACTGGAAAACTGCAATGAACCCTAATGATAGAGAAAAGGCCTCTTTCTTAAGGGAGAATTTAGAGCCTATGAAAGCCTCTGGGCAATTGGATTTTGTAAAAACCGATGGCCTTTTTTTGCCAGGTTTTGATGTCCTTTTTGCTGACGGTCATACCGAGTCACAAATGATACCTCACATTAAATATCAAGATAAAACGGTTGTTTTTGCTGCCGATTTATTGCCATCTGTGGGGCACATCCCCTTACCATATGTCATGGGATATGACACCAAGCCTTTGATCACATTGCAAGAGAAAAAGGTTTTTTTAGAAACAGTTGTTCGTAAAGGATATACTTTATTTTTAGAACATGATTATTTTCATTCCTGCTGTTCTTTGAAAGAAACAGATAAAGGAGTGCGTTTGCACGAGGCATTTCAGTTTGAGGAGCGATTTCCCTCCTTTGATCAATCGTAAATAAGAGATTTTAGTGATACGCTATAAGTTTTCATACAAACAACCGCATCGGCATTTTATTGATATAGAAATGCGCATTTCGGAACACATCGAATCAGAGTTAACATTGCAGCTACCAGCATGGCGACCAGGAAGATACGAGCTGGGTAATTTTGCGAAGAATATACAATCTTTAAATGTTCTTGATACAAAGGGGAATCCTCTGAAGTTTGAGAAGGTTACAAAGGATACATGGAGAGTTTTTACTCCCAATGTAAGAAATGTCGTCGTTAAGTATAATTATTATGCGAATGAGCTTAATGCAGGGTCTACTTACTTAGACGAACAGCAATTGTATGTAAATCCGGTGAATTGTTGTTTGTATGTTCCTGGCAGAATCGAAGAATCTTGTGAGGTTCATTTAAATGTTCCGGATGACTATGAAATAGCTTGTTCTCTCGAGAAAAAGGGGCGCCATTTACGAGCTAATAATTTCGACCAACTTGCAGAGAGCCCATGGGTAGCATCCAATTCGCTTAAACATAAAATTTATCAGGTTGACGCTGTGTTTTTTCATGTTTGGTTTCAAGGTAAATGCGAGCCAAATTGGTCCCGAATCTTAAATGATTTTAAGGCATTCACGATACAACAGATGGAAGACTTCGGGCACTTTCCGGTTTCAGAATATCATTTCATCAATCAGATTCTTCCCTACAAAACTTACCACGGTGTAGAACACACAGCAAGTACGGTTATTTCTCTTGGCCCTGGAGATGAGTTGATGACGGATAAGCTTTACGAATCCTTATTGGGTGTTTCTTCTCACGAGTTATATCATACTTGGAATGTGAAGCAAATTCGACCTAAATCACTTTTCCCATATGACTATTCTAAGGAAAATTATTCCCGCATGGGATATCTTTACGAAGGGGTTACTACGTATATGGGGGATTTGTACTTAATGCGATCAAAAGTTTTTACAAAAACTCAATTTTTAAAAACACAAGAAGAAAATCTTTTAAAGCATTTCCACAACGGTGGGCGAAGCAACATGTCTGTCGCCGATTCTAGTTTTGATACTTGGCTGGATGGTTATGTGCAGGGTATTCCGAATCGTAAAGTTTCCATTTATACGGAGGGAGCGCTTTGCGCTTTAATGATCGACATCTATATATTGCAGAAGACGAATGGGCAGGAATCTCTGAGAGATGTGATGACAAGTTTGTATGAAAATCATGCTTGTAAATCAAAAGGTCTTTCCGAAGAAGATTTGGTCCATGAATTGGTCCGTTTCGGAGGAGACAGTGTTCTCCGCACGATTGAAGATCATGTTTACGGCACGAAAGATTTCCGAAAATCTTTGGATGAAGTTTTCGCCTGTGTAGGGTTGAGGATTCAGGAAAGTGAAAATAGAGATTTTTTTGCTTCCCAGATGGGTCTAAAGGGAGTTATCCAACGCGGATCTTTTGTCGTGAAACAGGTCGTTCTTGGAGGCCCTGGTGATGAACTTAAAATTGCAGAAGGCGATGTTATTTTGTCTGTTGAAGAACGGGATGTTACCAAAGAGGTTCTTGGTTCTTTCAAAGGAAAAAAACAGCTTCGTATGAAGTTGGAACGGCGCTTTGAGACATTGAATATAACGGTCGACTTTTCAAACCAAAAGTATTATCCAATGTACACGATTGCCTCAGTTAAAGCACCTACATCGCAGCAGAATTTTTTGAGAGAAAGGTGGGTTGATGCACTGAAATAAGGCTCAAATCCGGTTAAGAACTTTAGATTACTTTACAGCAATCATAGAAATTTCAACGTTTACATCTTTTGGCAATCGGGCTACCTCAACCGTTTCTCTTGCAGGGAAATTTGCAGTAAAATATTGACCGTAGATTTCGTTTATTCGACCAAAATTATCCATGTCAGAAATGAAAATTGACGTCTTAATCACGTGATCGAAATTCATTCCCGCCTTGGCTAAAACAGCTTTAACATTGGTCATGACCTGGTGTGTTTCTTCCTCAATAGTGTTCATGATTAAGTCACCACTCTTCGGATTTATTGCAATTTGACCTGAAGTGTAAAGCGTATTCCCTGAAAGTACTGCCTGAGAATAAGGACCTATCGGAGCGGGAGCCTGAGATGTTTCTATGATAGATTTCATTGGATGATTGGTTTAATGGAATAGCGAATATATGAAAGTCCCTTACATTCAACACAAAGATTCATTCAATTTAATTGCTTTCATAGGTTATTGGTCGCATGAAAGTGTTTCCTATCTTTACCGATTATAAAATCATACTATGAAACGAATTGTCGTTCACCTTTTTTTGGGTGCTTTTGTTTTGATTGGCCTTGTATACGGATCTCTTCGTGTTCTTGATAAAATGACGATGCATGGTGAATCCATTCTCGTTCCAGATATTCGAAGTTTCTCTATTTATGAAGTGGAAGACACCCTTTCAGATTTAAATCTGAGGTTCTCTGTCGTTGATTCAGGGGCTTATAATGCAGATTATCCTAGAGGATCTGTGATTGATCAATTGCCAAAAGCAGGGTCAAGAGTTAAAAAAGATAGAGAGCTTTATTTGACCGTAAACCCTAAAAATGTGAGCTTATTGTCACTTCCTGAATATACCGATCGCTCTTTGCGACAGTATATGTCTGTTTTAAAAGCAAAAGGTTTCAGGGTCGGTGCTTTTGTATATGAAGATGATGAACATGCGAATGTTGTTTTAGGTGTTCTTTACCAAGATTCCATTATTGAGATAGGTCAAAAGTTAGAGAAGGCTACAAAGCTCGATTTGGTTCTCGGAAATGGACAAGGAAGGCAAATCAAAATGCCAAACTTTATAGGTGACTTTGAGAAGGATATGAATGTGAGGTTACAGAATTTGTCTTTAAACAAAGGGGAGTTCTACTTCGATATTTCTGTTGTTGACACTGCTAATGCATTTGTTATTAAGCAGGAGCCTGTTGCGGAATCTGAGGGAATAGATTTAGGTGCGTTTGTAAACTTGTGGTTTACAGAAGACAGCTCACATTTGATAATAGACACACTTGAATTGATAAGACAGGATAGTTTGAAAGCTAGACTCGATAGTATTTTAAATGAATAAGAGGATGGAGGAAGAGGAATTTAATACAACTGAAGGTTTGAGCTTAGACGGGATCTATGAACACCATAAGTTGATTGTGGATGGCCAGCAGGTAATGATGCGAATTGATAAGTTTCTGACGAATCAAATAGCCAACATGACGCGTAATAAAGTGCAGAAGCTAGCCGATCATAACTTTGTACTGGTAAACAATGTTGCTGTCAAATCAAGTTATAAAATTAAGCCCGATGACGTGATACTCGTGACCCAGGACTTTCCCAAGCGCGATAAAACACTTGTCCCACAAGACATCCCTGTAACCATTGTGCATGACGACGATCACCTAGTCATTGTAAATAAAGAGCCTGGAATGGTTGTACATCCAAGCTACGGTCACTATACAGGTACGCTGTTGAATGCCCTAAAATTTCACATCGACAAGCTAGCCAAATGTGATGATGATACACGCCCAGGTTTGGTGCATCGAATTGATAAAAACACATCGGGTGTTTTAGTTGTGGCAAAAACAGAACATGCCCTTGTTTATTTGCAAAAGCAATTTCACGACCGTATCACGGCACGGAGGTATCGTGCTCTTGTTTGGGGAGACTTTGAAGACGATGAGGGAACCATTACAGGGAATATTGGTAGAAGTTTGAGAAATAGAAAAGTCATGGATGTTTTTCCAGAGGGAGAGGATTATGGCCGACATGCAGTAACGCATTACAAAGTTTTAGAGCGTTTCGGCTATGTTACTTTTGTTGAATGTAGGTTGGAAACGGGTAGAACGCATCAGATAAGGGCTCATTTCAAACACATAGGTCATCCGATTTTTAATGATGAGGTTTATGGAGGTGACCGAATTTTAAAAGGAACAACTTTTTCTAAGTACAAGCAGTTTGTTCAAAATTGTTTTAAGGTGATACCTCGTCATGCTTTACATGCCAAATCATTGGGTTTTCATCATCCAAAAGATGAAAAATGGATGCAGTTTGATTCTGAGTTGCCTTCGGATTTTTCGGATGTACTTGATCGTTGGCGAAATTACACGGTTCAGCGTTTACAGAAAGAAGGCGAGTAACTTATTCGTTCTTCTACTTGCTCCAGCTGTTTTATATCTTTAAACATATAATTTTGTTAATTTCAAAGTAATTATACTTAATTGCATATAATTTGTTATATTTGCATGTAATTATATTTAAAAGCATACAATGAAAAGTTTATCGGATTTTGTGAAAACAAGTAGGAAGCAAGTGGGATTAACGCAAGAACAGTTTGCTGAACGTGCCGGAGTTGCATTAACTGTAATTCGTAAGTTAGAACAAGGGAAAACAAATCTCAATCTCGATAAGGTTGCTGTAGTTTTGCAAATGTTTGGTCATGAATTGGCTGCTGTTCCTTCAAAAGAAATATCACGATAAAAGTCTCCGTTATGAGAAGAGCCAAAATATTTTATAATGATATTTATGCAGGAGTGCTAACTGAAACAGATGATGGTGCGTATATTTTTCAGTATGATCATGATTATGTAGCGACTTATCCTACACAGTTTCTAACATTTACAATGCCTGTAAGAGATAAGGTTTATGAGGAAAAACGATTATTTCCATTTTTTGAAGGATTAATTCCGGAGGGATGGTTGTTAGAAATTGCTGCTAAAAACTGGAAAATTAATACCAACGACAGAATGGGTTTATTGTTAGCTTGTTGTCAAAATTGTATCGGAGCTGTAAGCGTTGAACCAATCAAAGTTGAAGCAGATGAATAAATGTTTGTGCTGCTATAAATCAATAGATGAAGGATTGCATTTTCACACAAAATGTAGTGAGAAGTTTTTTGGTACGAAACACGTACTTGAATTGAATTATTCTTTATCACAGATGGTTGAACTGGCAAAAAAGGTTGTATGTAGAAGTGTTACTGTTCCCGGTGTACAGGCAAAATTGTCAATGGGTCTGACAAGTGAGTTTAAAAATAAAGGGGTACACCGTTTAACTATTGTAGGAGAATTAGGAGGGAATTACATTTTTAAACCCCCAACAAATGATTATCCTCAAATGCCCGAGAATGAACATCTGACTATGAGAATAGCGGAGCTCTTTGGAATTAAGGTTGTTCCATCAAGCTTAATTCGTTTGCGCTCTGGCGAGCTTGCTTACATTACAAAACGCATAGATCGGTCAATAAGTGGGGGTAAAATTCATATGATCGATATGTTCCAAATTACTGAAGCTTTCGATAAGTACAGAAGCTCTATGGAAAAAGTAGCTAAGGCAGTAGGGGAGTATTCTGACAATACACTTTTTGATAAAATACGTCTGTTTGAATTGACTCTGTTTTGTTTTTTAACGGGAAATAATGATATGCATTTGAAGAATTTCTCAATGATCCTGAGTGGTGGTAAGTGGGTGTTATCTCCTGCGTATGATTTATTAAATGTTTCCATTTTGTTACCCGAAGATCCTGATGAACTGGCACTCACTCTGGAAGGTAAAAAGAAGAAAATAAAGTTTGAGCATTTTGAAAATTTTGGAACAAAAATGGGCTTGAGTCAAAAGCAGATGAATAATGTGTTTAGTAGGTTTAACGAGTGTAAAAATGATGCATTTGATCTTATTGATGATTCATTTTTATCTACCGGCAATCGTGAAGAATACAAATCATTTATGACAAATCGATATGAACGGCTGTCAAAATAGCCTTGACATTGAAAAATTAATGCAGCCCTTCAATAAAACCTCTGTGGGCGATTTTAAAATTGTAATTTGAGTCAAACAATAGTGGGTATTCATTTTGGTTGTCCCAAAAATTAAGCAACCAACTTTCATTGTCTCGCATGCCCCAAAATGTGATTCCAAAACGTTTGTTAGCGGGAATGGTACAATACAATTCTGCAATTTCTTTGTATCTCTTTTCCTGACTAAGTGCTCTTTCATAAGTCAATTCTGTGATATCACCACCACGATTTATCGTCATATCGATTTCTGAAAAATGAATTAAGACATCTTTTTCCAATAGTAAGTCCAAACAACTTTGGAAGGTGGCTATTTGAGGATATGAGATGTTAATGTGAGTTTGAAGTCCGACGCCATCAATGGGAATCCCATTAGCTCTAAAATCATCGATCATATTGGTTACCTGATTGACTTTATTGAAGTCAAATTCGAGATTGTAATCGTTGTAAAACAATTTAACATCAGGGTCTGCTTCACGTGCCCAGGTGAAACATTTAGCAACATAATCTTCACCCATTCGCTGTCTGAAAACAGCATTTTCTGCTTGATTTGTGAAAGCTTCATTGACAACATCCCATCCGGCTACAACAGAAACTTCTTCA
This sequence comes from Flavobacteriales bacterium UBA7430, assembly GCA_002478765.1. Lineage (GTDB taxonomy): Bacteria > Bacteroidota > Bacteroidia > Flavobacteriales > UBA7430 > UBA7430. The sequence goes on along the minus strand of DLQO01000045.1, from coordinate 6,014 downwards.
CCATTAATGATTGTTTTTTCTTGCGCAAAATGAGTAACGGTTGCTTTAATGTATGTCTCAATTAAATTTTCAAATTCCTGGTCGCTGCCATCAAAATTGTTTAACCAATTCGGGATCGCTGCATGCCAGACTAATGCGTGACCAAAAACACGAAAACCATTTTCTTTGGCGAAATTTACAAGGGCGTCACCAGCGCTAAAATCGTACTGATTTATCCCTTTGTAAATTGGATCCATTTTCATTTCATATTCTGCGCTTAGGCTATTGAAATCTCTTTTTAAGGTATTGCTGTATCGGGGGTTTTGTGTGATGTTTTTGGCTTGAAGAGACATTCCAATTGGAAAAGACGCAATGTCTTTTAATGCGATCACAGGTTCGTAGGTTAGAGGTCTATTTGTTTCATTATCTGCAAGATAATTTATTGTACCGCTTGTATTGCTTTTTAATTTGTATCCTTGCCCCGGTTGCATATTGCCAATACCGTTAAAATTTAGCTCGGGTAAATAGGCCATCCCTTCGTAATCTTTCAGGATGATTAAATTTCCATTGTCTGTTAAGCCTTGCATGACCTCTTCCACAGAAGTAGGAGTCTCTTTAAGATAAGAAATGGAATTCCATCCTGACTCAATGGCAATCTCATGTTCTTCGGGCTGCACTTTTAATCCACATATTTCAAGGATATCCGGTGTGTTGGTTTTTATTTGATACCCCTCTCGGAAATCAAGTTCACCGATGCCATTAAAACCCCATTCTGATAGATATGCATCACCATTGTTGTTTTTTAGAATGAGTAGATGATCATCGATGGAATTCATGACTACCTCAGTATCCATATTCTCAGCCACCACATATGATGAGTAGTTAAACCAACCACCGGGTAAGTGAATCTGATGGCAGTACTGGTCTGTTTCGTTTGTTTGACAGGTAGCTACCATATGAAACCATAGGGTGAAAATGATTATAGGGGTCTTATTTCTCATAATTTATGTATTTTCATTGTGTTCCACAACTTAACGATTTCCATATACTTAAGGTGATGTAGCGATGAGAAATCTATCCCATTTCAATAATATAGGCCAATAAAAAACTCCACACTTCAATGAAATGTGGAGTTGTAGTGGAGATGCAGGGAATCGAACCCTGGTCCAAACAAGGAATCTGAAAGCTTTCTACATGCTTAGTAATCGATTAATTTTCGAGTAAGACCGGGAAGAGTACATTCCCAAAATCAAACCTTATCCTTTTTATTTCGCTTCTAAGTCAAGGCATCCTTATTGGCTAGTTCATCCTTTTTTTGATGCTCGGTGGGATGGAAGCGATAAACCTTCTTCTATCCTCGGAGCAAAAGCTATTCTAATCCTAGATTAGGCAGCTAAAGCGTAGTTAGACTCGCCGTTTAAAAAAATGTGAATTGGATATTTACGAGCCGTCTCACCATGCTCGGCATGCTTACAGACCTATTCATCTCGCTGTCAAAGCCAGTCATCCCCATTACGTCAATTTACTAGGGCAAATATAATGCTAACTTTTCAGTACGCAATTTTTAGTCCTTTAATGTCGTTTGATTAAATAACTGTTGTTTTTAATAATGACCACAATTACTTTTTCATTTTGTATTTTTGAAGAATATAAAAACACAATAAATAATTGAATAATGAAAATAGGAATATTAAGAGAAAGTAAAAGCCCACCCGATAAGCGTGTGGTTTTAACCCCTATCCAGTGCTCAGAATTACTTAAAAAATACCCCCAAACAAAATTGGTGGTTCAACCGAGTCAAATGCGGAAATTTTCCGACCATGAATATATTTCACGTGGTATTTGCATGCAGGAAGATTTGTCAGATTGTGATGTTTTATTTGGTGTGAAAGAAGTGTTGGCGGATTCTTTGCTCGAAGGTAAAAGGTATTTCTTTTTTTCACATACCATCAAAAAGCAATCTCATAACAGGGAATTACTTCGTCGAATATTGGATTTAAATATTACGCTTATCGATTATGAAGTCTTGACAGACGATTCCGGTAGGAGGCTTGTTGGATTTGGAAGATATGCTGGTATAGTTGGTTGTTACAATGCTTTTTTAACCTACGGAATGCGAACCGGTCGCTTTGATTTGAAAAGGGTTTATTTGTGTGAAGATCAAAAGGAAATGGAATTGGAGTTGAAAAAGATAGATTTATCCAACATTAAAATCGTTTCGACAGGAACCGGAAGAGTGGGGCGCGGTGTTAAGGAGCTTTTAAGTATTCTTGGTGTCAAACAAGTTTCGGTAGATGCCTTTTTAAATGATACTTTTAACGAGCCTGTCTTTGTGCAACTTGAATCATTGGATTATTATACCAGAGCAGACGCCAATCAATCAAGTAAAAAAGATTTTTATGAGAACCCAAAACGTTACACATCTGACTTTATGAAGTTTGCATCAGTATCGGATGTGTTGATTGCCGGACATTTTCACGCGCCTAATGCACCTTCACTATTCACACGAGATGATGCAAAATTAAACCAATTTAAGATAAGAGTTGTTTCCGATATATCTTGTGATATCAATGGTCCTATTGCAAGCACTATTAGATCTTCGAGCATTATAAATCCTATTTACGGATACAATCCCCAACTGGAGTCGGAAGATGTGTTCAATAAGGAATCGGTTATTAGTGTTGTGGCTATTGATAATCTTCCCTGTGAACTGCCTAAAGAAGCTTCTGAGGGTTTTGGAGATGAGTTGATTGAAAATGTGTTACCATCTCTTTTTAATGCAGATAATGATGGGGTTTTAAAAAGAGCTACAATTTGTGATTCTGGATCATTGTCGAGTCTTTACAATTACCTGAACAAGTATGCGAATATTTGAAAGGATACTCTAAAAGTTGTTATTACCCAAAAAATGAGTGTTTTCACCTATATGATTGGTAGGTTACAATCTCTATGTTTGTATAACATTTTAATCCTGGGGGGGGTTAGAGTTTATTTTGGAAGACCCATGCAAATTGCATGGGTCTTTTTTATGCATTATCTCTTTGGATTTCTCTTTTTTCACAATATTCAAATTGATTAATATTCTGTCCCGAGACAATAAATTGGATGAATACTTATTTTCATAACCTAAATTGTGGTTTTATTCGTTTTTAGGGTTTTAAATTGTGATATTCGTATAAATTAAGTTTTATGTAAATTAATTCTTTTACTAAATAGACCAATGGTAAAAACATTCCTATATTTGCAGTGTATTTAAACAATACAAAAAGTAAGTTTATCCTGTGGGGGGGTAATTTATAATCGAAAGGCCTGTATATTCATACTGGCCTTTCGTCATTTCTAAGAGTATTCGAAATTGATTTACAAGTCTCTTTTATTGTTATCTAATTGGTTTTCAATATTTTAATTGGGTATTTTTAGTTTAAGGTGAAGTATTACCCAAAAAATGAGTGATTTCACCTATTTCATTGGTCATTTCCATTATTTATATTTGGTATTCATTTTAATCCTGGGGGGGGTTAGAGTTTATTTTGAAAGACCTGTATGAAAGTACAGGTCTTTTTTTATGATGTAATTTTTCTTTGTAGATGTGGTTGTTGAGTTTTAGGTTTTAAAAGTTGGGTTTCAGCATGAAATCCTCATAAAAATTGTCAATAATTTTTAAAACTTCTTGAGGATCATCTACAATTGAAATTAAGTTTAAATCCTCTTTACTGATCATTCCTTCATCAACCAACGTTTCTTTCATCCAATTCATGATGCCCTTCCAGAAATTGCTTCCTACAAGTATGATTGGAAATTTATCCATTTTTTTTGTTTGAATGAGCGTTAGTGCTTCAAATAGTTCATCAAGGGTACCCATACCACCAGGCATCACAACAAAGGCTTGAGCATATTTAAGAAACATTACTTTTCGAACAAAAAAGTAATCAAAGCAAATATTCTTATCCTCGTCTATGTAGTTGTTTGATGTTGCTTCAAAGGGTAAGTCAATCACCAGCCCTACTGATGATCCACCCCCTAATTTAGCACCTTTGTTACCCGCCTCCATAATTCCGGGTCCTCCACCTGTTATGACGCCGTATCCATTTTCAGAGAGCTGTTTTCCTATTTCGGTTGCAAGAATGTAATAGTTGTTATCTGGAGATGTTCTTGCTGATCCAAAAATGGTGACACTTGGACCTATTCTGGACATTTTTTCAAAACCATTTACAAATTCTGACATGATTTTAAAAAGCTGCCAAGAATCTTTAGTTTTTATTTCATTCCAAGTCTTTTGTTTAAATACGTGATCTAATCTTTCTTTGTTCATAAAATACCATTAAGGGTTATTCAACCTAATATAGCGAATTTATTACAAAGACTCAGAATCACTTATGATCTTGACGCGTTTAATAATTTACAGGACGACGTACATTCGACATGTGTTTTGCCATACGCATGACTTGACATGTGTATCCATATTCATTATCATACCATACGTATAGAACAATATTTCGACCATCAGCTGACACGATTGTCGCTGGACTATCAAATACAGCGGGTGAGCTATTTCCAACGATATCTGTTGATACAAGCTCGTTAGACATCGAGTAATTAATCTGCTCTACTAAAGGTCCTTCTAAGGCAGCATTTTTAATTATATTGTTGAGTTGAAGGACGGAGGTTTTTTTCTTAAGGGATAATTTAAGTATGGCCAGCGATCCGTTGGGTGTGGGAACACGTACGGCATTAGCCGTGAGTTTGTCTTTTAAATTAGGAATCACTTTTACAACAGCTTTACCGGCTCCAGTATTTGTAATGACCATGTTAAGAGCTGCTGCACGTCCTCTTCGCTCTTTCTTATGCATATTATCGACTAAATTTTGGTCGTTTGTATAGGCATGAATGGTTTCTATGTGACCGTTTAAAATTCCTAATTCGTTATTTACAACTTGAAGTATGGGCGTAATTGCATTAGTGGTACATGAGGCTGCTGAAAATATGAAATGATCGTCTAGATTAAAGTCCTGATGATTTGCTCCAAAAACCACGTTGGGAATTTCATTTCCTGGTGCAGTTAAAAGTACTTTTTCGACCCCTTTAGCTTTTAGATGCCTGCTCAGAGAACTTTTATCTCGGTATACTCCCGTGTTGTCAATCAACAAGGCGTTGTCTATACCAAATGATTTATAGTCGATTTCTTCAGGATTAGAGGCTTCAATTACCTTTATCGATTGTCCATTGATGATTAGTGATTTATTTTCTGTATCGGCGATTACAGTTCCTTTAAATTTCCCATGTACAGAATCTGTTCTCAAAAGGGAAGCTCGTTTAATCATATTCAGACGATCATTGTTTCGCAAAACAATAATCCTAAGTCTCAATTGATCTCCTCGCCCTTCTTGGGCCATTAATTCACGAGCTACCAATCTACCAATTCTGCCAAAACCAAATAGTATGATGTCTTTTGGGGTGATGTTTTTACTTTCCTTACTGAGAAAACTTAATTTTGAGCTTATGAAGCTTGTAATGTTTATTTCGGACTGTTTCTCCTTAATCCATTCGTGAGTTAATTTCCCAATATCAATTTTTGATGGAGGTAAATTTGATTCAGAAATAGTTTTGGCAATCGCCAAGGTCTCTACTATTTCAATAGGTTTTTCAACAATTTTTTTTGCATAGTCGTGAAGATTCAATACTTCACTTGAGCTTTTGTCGATCAAACGATTGCGGAAGAGAACCAGTTCGATTGATTTTTCATAGGATAAATCACTTGTGATTTTAATGAGTTCAATAGCGGCTTTTTCTTGAGCAATTCGAGCACTCAAGGCTTCTTGATATTCTTTCATAATTTCATTTAAAATAAATTCTATATCATATTATATCTATCAAAATTAGGGTAATTTAATAGATATTCATCTACGTTTTATCTCTTATTGGGTTTTCCTAAAGATTAACCATTGAACTTTGCCATATTAACCCTATTTTCGTTCGAACACCAACACGCTTATGAAGTTAAAGTTTAGTAAATACCAAGGCACTGGAAATGATTT
>DLQO01000014.1 GCA_002478765.1 Flavobacteriales bacterium UBA7430 | reverse complement strand
GCCCGTTAGGTTTCTTTTTGCCTGCTCTTGAAGTAATGGAATGAGTTTAAGTGACTCCATTAAACGAACACTACTTTTTTTATCCAATGGGAAAGTATATTGCCAAAGCTCTGTTGTTGCGTGATTTGTTGGGCCTTCGTGAGCTGGAACATCACTTTTGTACGTCCAAATTGATTTATAATACGCTGGATCTCGTTGCCATGGTTTCAATACTTTATAATTAAAAATATAACCATTCATTTCTGCCCAAAGCAAATGCCAATCGACTAGATGACTCACCGTCCACTTATCTTTTTGCAATCCGTCAAGTGTGGTTTTCAATTCTAAAAAAGTATTCCATCGAAGATCAAATGCTTCTTCAGAATAATCAGGCACACCGTTTTGAAGCGGTGGAATTTCAAAAGAACGCCAGGCACGAAACAAAGAAACGAGCTCCTGTTTAGCATCATGCTCTTGTTCTTGAGCTATTGAATTTTGAGTTAAAAAGAGAAGTAAAAAACCTAAAAGTAAGCTCTTATTTTTCATAAAATAGTATTTTGATGTGCTCTTGTTTTTGATGGCAAAACCGAGTGTTTGATTGTATTTGTCTGATCATAAATGTAACATATTTTAACTATATTGTAGAAACTAAGAAAACAGAACAATACATGCGCTTTATAATTTGTGTGCTTTTTTGCTTGAGTCTTCCTTTAAGTGCTCAAACACTAAACTTTGATACCCTTGAAAATCTAAAGATCCGAAATGTTGGCCCGGCTAATATGAGTGGTCGAATTACTTCAATTGATGTAGTTACTGCTAATCCAAAAATAATTTACGTTGGAGCGGCTTCGGGAGGTGTTTGGAAATCCGAAAATGGTGGATCGTCCTGGATAGCTGTTTTTGACGATCAGCCTACTCAAAACATTGGTGCTGTAGCGATACAGCAGAGCAATCCTGACGTTATTTGGGTTGGAACAGGAGAAGGAAACCCAAGGAATTCCATGAACTTAGGTGAAGGGATATTCAAAAGTATAGACGGAGGGACATCATGGGAGTTCATGGGGTTGAAAGCAACCAAAACCATCCACAGAATAATCATTGATCCGAACGATCATAATACCATTTATGTCGGTGCAATGGGAGATCCATTCTCTAAAAATGAGCATCGTGGGTTATACAAAACAATTGATGGAGGAGAAAACTGGACTAAAATTTTATACAGTAATACATCCTCTGGAATTGCTGATTTGGTCATGGACAAATCCAATCCGAAAAAAATATTTGCAGCCCTATACGATCATCACCGTACCCCCTATTCTTTTGTTTCAGGAGGAAAAGGTTCTGGACTCTTTGTAACCGAAGATGCGGGCACAACTTGGACTGCCATTGGGCCAGATCAAGGTTTCCCTGAAGGGGAATTGGGCCGCATTGGAATTGCAATTGCACCTACTAATCCCGATAGAATTTACGCCAAAGTAGAGGCTAAAAAAAATGTTTTAACTCGAAGTGATGATGGAGGTTCCACCTGGATTGTAATCAATGAAAATCCAAAATTCACAAACAATCGCCCCTTTTACTTTCAAGACTTAGCGGTGGACACGGCTGACGAAGATCGTTTATACAACATTTACCAGCCCCTTTCTGTAAGTTATAATGGCGGTAAAACCTTTGACACCACCCCCATGATTCCTGCGGATGAAACAAAAGGTATTCATGCAGATTTTCATGCCATGTGGATCAATCCAAAAGACGCGCAACACATGATCATTGGTGGAGATGGTGGTTTGGGAATATCGCATGATCATGGTACAAGTTGGTATTTTCCAGAAAGTATTCCTGTTGCACAGCTGTATCATGTAAACGTTGATTATGAAACACCCTTTAATGTTTATGCCGGAATGCAAGATAACGGCAATTGGTCGGGGCCAGCATACACCTGGAAAAGAGGTGGAATCAGAACATTGTACTGGCAATATTTAGTTGGAGGGGACGGTTTCTATATTGCACCTGACAAAGAAGATGATCGGTTTGGATATGGAACTTCTCAAAACGGAGACTTATATCGTTACGACAAACTAACCGGATACTACCAAAGTATAGCCCCACAGTCTTCGCCCACAAAAGCTCCTTTACGATTCAATTGGAATGCAGGCTTTGCAAAAGATCCTGATGATGAAAAAACTGCCTACTATGGCTCTCAATTTGTACATAAAACAGAAGACAAAGGAGCAACATGGCGTGTGATTTCGCCGGATTTATCGACCGACAACAGCAAACATCAAAAGGATGATTACGGAGGTTTAACACTGGATGTTTCAGGAGCTGAAAACTACAACAGCATCTTGTCTCTTGAACCCAGTTATTTGAACAAGGATTTGCTATGGGCAGGAACGGACGACGGTCAAATTCATCTAACTCAAGATGGAGGTAAAACATGGGAAAACCTAACCGATCGAATCAATGGACTCCCAACCGAATCGTGGATTGCTAGAATTCATGCCTCTCGCTATAACGAAGGTACTGCTTGGATCGTGGTCAATAATTATCGGAAAGGCGACTATGCTCCATACCTATTCAAAACAGAAGACTACGGTGCTAGTTGGTCTCAAATAGTACAAGAGGGAGATGTTGTGGGGTATGCGCTTTCTTTCATTCAAGATCCTGTTGAAAAAAACTTACTTTTTTTAGGAACAGAAAACGGTCTATGGGTCAGTATCAATAAGGGGGGCGATTGGACTCAAGTTAAGAACGGATTCCCAAGTGTGTCTACTATGGATTTGGTAATACAAGAAAAAGAATCTGCCCTCGTGGTAGGAACTTTTGGAAGAGCCATCTGGATTCTTGATGACCTATTGAGCCTTAGAGCTATCGTTTCAAATAAAGTGAACCAAAAAATAACAGCCTTACCTCTAAATGAAGTAGTTCAAGTCAAAGGACTTTTTATTGCACCTCCAGGGAATATTTGGTCCGGTTTTCATACAACATTTGAAGGCGAGAATCGTGTCTTTCAAAAAGCAGAAATTCCCGTTTTCATAAATGATCTTCCAAAAGAAACCGACTCAATTGCAGTCAATATTCGAAATCCAAATGGAAAACTCATCAATACAGTAAGCGCAACTGACTTAAAAAAAGGATTAAACTATATCGTTTGGAAACTAGATGAAAAAAAAGCATACCTCAAAGGAAGCTGGATTAATGAGGAAACGAGAGGGATACCAGTACTACCCGGAGATTACTCTTTAGAAATTCTGTATCAAGACGAAACTGCTACCGCATCCTTAACTGTAGTTACTGATCCTAGATTTGAACTAGAAAAAGATGTTGATGAGCAATTGTATACCTACCAAAAATCAATCAATAATCAGGTCAAACGGCTTGTTCAGCTCATGAATACCCTAGATGCATGGGAAAAGAAAACCTATGAAATAATGGAGCAACTCCAACAAGAAAATGCTGCGAATAAAAAACACATTCGGAAAGTAGAAGCATTTAAAGCTAAAATTCAAGCCTTCAAACTGAGCGTGAGGGATCGGCCTTTGGACCGGCAACTCGGAGCCTGGCAGAGTAAATACACAACGCCTTACTCAGCAACAAAACAGGCATTGAAAGCTGCAAAATCACGTGTGACAATACCATCTAATCAAGATTGGCAAAGAATTGAACGAGCAAAAAACTTAATCGATGCATTAAAAAAAGAATTGGATCAATTCAAAAATAACGAATGGCTGGTGTTTATGAACATGAATCAATAAACAATACTTCTCGGTTAGGTGTCGAGTGTAGCTTCTGCTTCAATTTCGACTAAATAGCCGTTACCAACAAGTTTAGCTTCAACAAGGGTGTTGGCGGGATTTATACCTTTAAATCTAAATCCATGAGCTTGGGCAACTGGCTCCCAGTCTTTGATGTTATTAACAAAAATTCTAGTCCTTACCACATCATCTAAACTGCCCCCAAGAGATGCAATTGCGGCCTCAATTTTATCGATTACAAAATGAGTTTGTGCAGCAGCATCTTGACCTCCTACCACTTCATTTTGATGTGTTGCAGTAGTTCCAGAAACATGAATTTGATTTCCTTTTTTGATTGCTCGTGAATAGCTAGCCAAGGTTTCCCATTCCGTTCCAGAACTCACGGCTTCTTTTTGTTCTGAAATTTTTTCTGGAGTATATACAGAAGGAATATGATCTAAATGATGGGTCAGGTCACCTGAGGCAGTTAAAAAGGGAGGTTTACGATATTCATCACCACAATTCCCAGGAATGGGTAGAAGTTGAGAAAGTGCCGTCTCTATGGATTCTATATCCTGCAGTTCATAAACAATATTCAGCATGTTTTGATGATCATCTATATGAGAATTCTCACCCAATCTAGCGCCAACAATAACAGCTGCAACATCTTTATTTTGAAGCACATAACTACTGGCTATACTGGCAATGGTTGTCTGGTGCTTAATAGCGATTTGCTGTAAAACCCTCAAAAGGCTCTGAAAAACTGTCCACCCACCAATTTGATCGATAAAGCGTTTATATTTCATTTGAGACCAAGTACCTAATTCATCGGAGCTCGGTTCCTGAAGCCCCAACCAACGGTTCGAAAGAAAACCACCCGCTAGAGTTCCATAAGCCAATAACTTAACATCGTATTCAGCGCAAACCGCTTTCATAGCACCCTGGGCACGTTGGTCGATAAGAGAATGTGAAATTTGATTGCTAACAATCGGAATTCCATTCGCCAAGGCAATACGCAAATGATGTGCATCAAAATTAGTTACGCCGATATTATCGATCAGGCCTTCTTTTTTCAATTCGTTCAAAAAAGTAAGTCCATCCAGCCAACTAGGATCGGTGTAATCCCATGCATGAAACTGCATCAAATCAATTGTTTTTTGATCCATTCGATCAAGAGCCTTTTGAACTGCGCTTCTTACTTGATCTTTGGTTATTTTTCCGGGCTTAGGTACCCATTTAGTAAACATCGTAATGACATCCTTTTTGGGGCTTCTGTTTTTACAGATCCCCGCAATTATTTCACTCGAACCATAGTGGTCTGCCATATCAAATGCAGTGAAACCCGCATCGATATAAGCATCCATATAAGAAGCCGTTTTTGGAAGGTCGAGTTGTTGGTCTTCTTTTTCCATATCAGCAATTTGCCATAAGCCTACAATCAATTTTGGAATTGAAAGTGATTTGGATAGGATGGTTTTATTTTTTAAACTCATTCTTTTGGTAAATTTTTAAACTGTTTAACTGAAAATGTTTCTTTTTTCTTGAGTTTTGCCCATTGATTTAAAAAGACAAAGCTCGCTAGTCCCATAACGACAAGCCAAATGTAGGTTGAATGGAAATACCACGCGGCAACACTTTTAGACAAATCTTTGTATATATGAATTATTAAAAAGCCTGATAAAAAAACTACCCCTCCCCAACCGATAAACTGTTGAAGCAACCTGTTTTTAAAAACTTTTATTTCGGAAAATATTTTGGGGTTGTAATTTTTAATGGTGAGTACTGTAATACACATCAGCAAAAAATTCACCAGCATTGAAGTCACCATAATGTCAATTCCTAAGAAAAAATCTCCAGCAAAATGAGAACCCAAAACACCAATACTCCCCATCACACCTGCTATAATTAGTGCAATGTGGGGCGTTTTATTTTTCTGGTGGATTTGAGCAATTTTATTGGGGAAAATACCATCCTTAGCCCAAGCGAACATTAAACGAGAAACTGAAAGCAACATGGCGGGAAGGTCATTTATTAGGGCAACAGCAGCTCCAAAAATAATGAGTATATCAACTCCCTTGGGCAAAACATAGCTCAACAATCCCGGAGCTGTAATGTCTTTTAGCTGCGCTTGTTCGGCTACATAACTCCATGGAACTATGCTGTAAACAGAAAAAGTAAAGAGAAAATAAAACATACCAACACCCAAGATGGCAATCAGTATGGCAAGAGGGATGTTGCGACTTGGGCTTATGGCTTCACTTCCAGTTTGGGCGATAGCATCGAAACCAATAAAGCTTGAAAACAATATTGCGGCAGCAGATAAAAAGATAGTCCAATCAAATTCTGGATCTGGGGGAATTAAATGAACCCGTTTATCTTTTTGTTCAACTGCAGTCAAGAAATCTGAAATATCAAAAAACAACCCTGATATAATGACAATACTACCCAAACAAAAAATAACAAAAACCATGGGAAGCAACAGATTGGTATAGGACTTAATCCCTTTGATATTCAAGTATACAAAACTCCATATAAAGCTTAACGACAAGCCAACTCTAACCGTCGAAATTTCAAGCAAAGAAGAAAGCCAATAAACCTCAGCACTATACGCAATGTCTCTAAAAAAGGGAATTGTGATATAAGCTATAACACCGATAACGATTGACAAGCCAAACCACTGCGAAAAACTAGCCACGAAACCTAAATAAGGATTAATACCTCTACTAGCATACAAATAACTCCCTCCTGCTCTAGGCATTGAAGAAGACAAAATAGCATATGCAAGACCCGCAAACAAAGCGGGTATTGCAGCAAATGCAAATGCCCACAAGACGTTTGGGCCTATTGCTGGAACACTCCTATGGATCATAAAGGGAACCACATTTATGGAAGCACCAACCATGGACGAAACACCCGTAGCTACTACTGCTGCTAAACCCATTTGTCGACTCAATTTAGGCAGTGCACTCATGTGAAATTTGATCTGTTTATTTATAATATATCATTGCGAGCTCGGATTTTCAGCATATATAGTCTCAAAATCTTCTTTAAAAATCGGGTTCGCAATTCGTACTGTTAAAGTTAATCGAAAAGCTCAAGCTAAAAAAATATTCGCCCACTATATCGCAGTCAAAAGAACAGGAAACAGAACGCTGCAATTAATCGACTAGGGCTAAGGGTAAACATCCCACCTAATAGAAGTCTCAAGAAAAACAAGGGTAAAAAAACTAAGCAATCCCCTTTTCTTTTCGCACATCTAGTATAAATTCGTCAATTTTTTCTTTTGTAACACTAGGCATACAAATGATGTGGGTCACATCGTCAGTAGCAAGCTGCCACTTAGCTTTTATT
>DLQO01000048.1 GCA_002478765.1 Flavobacteriales bacterium UBA7430 | reverse complement strand
TGAGCTTCTGCTTGAGCCACTTCCAGGTTGTCATTGATGATTACTAGATCAAATTCATTGGCATAACTCATTTCTTTTTCAGCCTTATCCAAACGCATATTCAGTTGGCTCTTTGTTTCTGTATTTCTGTCCGACAAGCGTTTCTTTAAGACGTCTATTGATGGTGCCTTTATGAACACAGAGAGCGCATTGTTAGTGAATTTATTTTTTAGGTTAATTCCACCGATTACATCAATATCAAAAATAACGTGTTTCCCTTCAGCCCAAATACGCTCTACTTCTGAACGAAGAGTTCCGTAATAGTTATCCTTGTAGACTTCTTCCCATTCGAGAAACTCGTCAGCATCAATTTTGGACTGAAATTCTTCAGGAGATAAAAAGTAGTAATGTACGCCATTTTTTTCATCACCTCTGGGCAATCGGCTACACGCAGAAATGGAAAATTCTACAGGTACCCCTTGATTGATTAAGTAGTTAACTATAGTAGATTTACCAGACCCTGATGGAGCTGAAAAAATGATTAGTTTACCTTGATTCATTACAGAACGTTTAGTACTTGTTCTTTTATTTTTTCTAGTGAATCTTTCATTTGAACAACGATTTTTTGAATTTCTGTATGATTGGCTTTGGAACCCAAAGTATTGATTTCTCTGCCTAGTTCCTGAGAAATAAAACCTAACTTTTTTCCACTTGATTCATTTGAATTCATGGTTTCAATGAAATATGCACAATGATTTTTTAACCGAACTTTTTCTTCTGAAACATCTAGTTTTTCTATGAAATAAATCATCTCCTGTTCCAAACGGTTTTGATCAAAATCTACCGATTGTAAGACGTCATTTAGCTTTGTTGAAATACGATCTTTAATTGTTGAAATACGTTCTTGCTCGTATTTTGGAACGTCATTATGCAGACTATCAATCCTTGATATTTGTTCTTTGATGTCATTTTCTAATGATAAGCCTTCAGCTTTTCGATAAGCAACTAAAGAGTCCAAGGCCTCTTTAACGACCTCCATGATAGCGCTCCATTCTTTTTCATCTATTTCTTCCCGCTCAACTTTCATGGCATCGGGAAGGCGCATGGCAATACTCAAAAGTTCTCCAGCAGCTATTTTTTCGTTTCCTAAATCCTGCAATGAGCGCATGTATTCTCCAACTAAATCTTTATTGATTTTATATTGAGCGTTTGTGTCTGTGTTTTCAATAAAAATAGACAGTTCTATTTTACCCCTTCGAAGCGTTGATGAAAGTAAAGAGCGTACCTCCAATTCCTTTTCTTTATAGAAAGATGGGATACGCGTATTTATATCAACTTGTTTTGAGTTTAAACTCTTTACTTCGACACTGATTTTTTTTTGAGGTAGAATTAAAGTAGCCCTACCGAAACCTGTCATGGATTGAATCATAAGTAATTGTTTGGTGTAAAAGTACGTAAATTTGTTTGTCAATAAATGTTAAGGTCCAATAGCTTTGCCCTTTCTACTTACAAGGTAAACTCCTACGAATATAATAAGCGAGGCCAGAATCTTAACCGGATCTAATTGGTCGGAGCCCAATATCAGTGCCACTAGAGTAGCCAATACTGGTTGGAGGTAAATATAAAAACCAACGGTAGATGCTTGTAGTTTTCTTAGTGCATAGATGTTGCATATGTAGGCAAGAAATGAGGTTCCAACAACAACAAAGGCAATTTCGGCCCAAATTTTATTTGAAATCTGTTTCCATTCAACAAGGAGTACTTCTTCAAAACCAAAGGGTAAAACAGCTATAAACCCTACTGTAAACATCCATTTTGTTATGGTTAAAAAATGATATTGGGTCATCAGTGGCTTTACTAAGGTGAGATATATGGCGTATGAAACAGCGTTGACGAAAACAAAAAAGTTCCCCAGAGCAAGTTTGGGATTTCCTGTTTCAAATTCACGACCATAAACGGCAAGTACAATTGCACCAATAGCTCCTAAGGCAACTCCAAAAATACGAGGCATTGTTTTTTTCTCTCTGTGAAAAATTACGGCTAGAATGAATATGATGATGGGTGCTGAAGTCATGGTGACAGCAGCGTGAATTGGAGTTGTGTAATTTAAGCCTTTCAAGAAAAAGGTCATGTTTAGTGCGACACCAAATATTCCACAAAGAATCAGAAGCCCGTAATCCTTTCGTTTCACTTTTTCCTTAACCCAAAAACGGTGGGCCAGATGAAAGAGTATCATGGCTCCTAACACACGAATTAATATCAATCCCATTGGTTGAATGGTATCGGGCATAATGTCTTTAGCCAATGTGAACGTCAGCGCATAGATGAGATTTGCAAAAAACAAGGCTATGTGCGACTTTAGGATATCATTCATTTGCTAAATAAGTTTTTAATGTCTCAATAGTTTTTTTAGAATTGCCTATAAAAATTTTGTCTGCTACGATGAAAACGGGTCGTTTTAGAAAGGTGTACTCTTTTAGTATTAAATCCTTACAGTCGGATTCTTGTAGGGTTTTATTTTTTAAGCCCATGGTTTTGTACTTGATAGCTCTTCTGCTGAACAGGGCTACATAAGACAAACTGAGCTTGAACATTTCTTGGATTTGCTTACCAGTTATTGGAGTTTCTTTGATGTCTTGAGTTTCAAAATCATCCAGATTTAATTGATCTAGAATGCGTTTGCATGTGCTGCACGAGGATAAGTAATATACTTTTTTCATAATGTATTATTCATGCTAATTTTGATGTAAATATACTAAAGGAATTCTAGTAATTATGTTAACAAGAGCGTCAACAATTTGTATATAAATTAGGACTATTCAGAAAACATCTTTAGACTGTAAAAATATTTCTACATTTGTAGGAAACAATACAACCCACATTATGTCAGATCAACGTTTTGCTGTTATCGGTCTTGGGCAATTCGGATCAGCGATTGCTAAAAATCTATCTAAACGTGGAGCAGAAGTACTCGCAATAGATTCCTCCCTTGATAAAGTAGAAAGTTTAAAGGATGAGGTGTCTCATGCTGTTGCTCTAGATGCAACAGATAAAAAGGCACTTCTGTCTCAAAACATCCAAGATGTAGATGCTGTCGTTGTAGCGATTGGTGAAAATTTCCAAGGTCTGCTCTTAACGACCTTTCTATTGATGGAACTCAAAGTAAAGCGAATCATCGCTCGAGCTATGGGTAGTGATCAACGGAAAGTTTTGGAGAAAATGGGGATTACTGAGATTCTGTCTCCTGAAGATGAAGTA
The DNA here is from genome assembly GCA_002478765.1 of Flavobacteriales bacterium UBA7430. Classification (GTDB taxonomy): domain Bacteria; phylum Bacteroidota; class Bacteroidia; order Flavobacteriales; family UBA7430; genus UBA7430. The sequence goes on along the minus strand of DLQO01000048.1, from coordinate 8,279 downwards.
GGAGGGAATGTTGCAGAAATGCTCATCAACCCAGAAGTTGTTATGTGTATTCAGCTTCCTGATGACTATGAGATTGTTGAAGTTAAAGCTCCACAAGAGATTTGTGGAAGAAACTTGGAAGATATTGGGTTGAGACAGAAGTACAAGCTGAATCTTGTTACCTTGTTGAGAAAACAAGAGGGTAGTACTTCTGAAGGCACAACAAAAGACTATCACATCATCGGAGTTCCGGATTCTAACACCGTTATTGAAAAAACGGATATTATTGTGATTTTTGGACTTACTAAAAATATCGAACGCTTCCTGGAAATTAATAAATAAGTGCCGGGTACAACCATTATAACAACTCATTCATGAGAGGATTTATTATTACAGGGACGAGTAGTGGAATTGGTAAAGCACTTTGTGATTTACTTTTAGAAGATGATCAGAACGTAGTTTTAGGGATTTGTAGAACTCAATCCATCGAGCACGCCAATTACGAACATCTTCATATGGATTTGAAAGACATCTCTGAGCTTGAAGATATTGATTTTCCAGATTGGAGTCATGCAGAACAAATTTCGTTAATTCACAATGCGGGTTGGATAGGTCCGATTCAAAAGTTGGGGAAACAAGAGGTGGGAGCGATCGCTTCATCTTACATCATTAACCTTGTTGCGCCAGCTGTTCTTTCAAATCAATTTATCGCCAAGTATCAGTCGTCAGTGGCTCAGAAAGTCATCTTGAGTATTGGCTCAGGAGCTTCAAGATCTCCTATTGCTGGTTGGAGTACGTATTGTTCATCCAAATCTGGTCTGGACATGCTTAGCAAATGCATCGCAGAGGAAAACTCAAATTTTATTTGTCTTTCTATTGCTCCAGGAAAGGTTGATACGCCTATGCAAAATGATATTCGTTTTGCTGATGAGAGTGAGTTTCCTCGATTAAAAGAGTTCCAGAATTATTATAAAAAAGGCGAACTAGTTGGGGCAAAAGAGGTTGCTGAAAAGTATAAAATAGCACTATCTGATCCAGCTAAATATTTGGATATTAATCGTGTTTCTGAAATTTAAAGTTCTTCCGGGTAAGGGATGATTTCAAGCATCTGAGCCAAGCTGTCACTGAACAATTCAAAAGAGTTTCTGGAACTTTCATGAATTGGATCTGATGGGGGTAATTTACTTTTGAAAGGATCGACTTGTGATCCATTTTTCCAAAATCGATAACATACATGTGGACCTGTAGCGAGCCCTGTACTTCCTACATAACCTATAGTTTGTCCCTGTTTAACATGAACCCCTGGCCGAATACCTTTTGCAATTTTAGACATGTGAAGGTATTGTGTAGAAAATGTTGAGTTGTGACGTACTTTCACAAAGTTCCCATTGTATTTCCCATATTTTGCGACTTCAATGATTCCATCTGCTGTAGACCAAATAGGTGTTCCTCTTGGTGCGGCATAATCTGTTCCTTTGTGAGCTTTCCATGTTTTTTGAACTGGATGGAAGCGATTCTTTGAGTAGCGAGAGGATATCCTACTGTTTTTTACAGGCGTTTTTAGGAAAAACTTGCGAAGGTTTTTACCATTTTGATCGAAATAATCATCAAATCCCCCATCGTTAAAAGGAAACGCATAGAAATCCTTATCCAAATGATTAAAATAGACCGCTTTTACATCACCAACACCCACAAACTCTCCATCTAGATATTTCGCTTCGTATAACACTTTAAAACGATCTCCGGGCTGAACATGTCTGAAGTCCAATGTCCAGCAATAAATTTCATCAGAGATTATTTCACACAATCGATCCGACATTCCTATGGAGGCGCCTGTCAGAAAAAAACTAGATCCTTTTTCAATGATTCCAGCATCTTCAATCATCTTTATTTCTACAGGCTTCGTTCCTTCATAAACCTTTAATGAATCTCTAAAGTCGTAAACTACATAATTGATTTTATCGAGCTCATAAATGAAAACCTTTGCATGTTCTATTTCCGAGGTATCTTTTAAACAAAGTAGCGCATAGGGATGTTCTGCTTTTAGGTACCGAACATCGTATTGTGTTTTGCGAGTTTTTTTTGCGATTTCATCTATTTGGGAAAAAGAAACGCCATAATTACTTAAGATTTTACCTAAAGATTGACCCGGTCGAATCTCATCTTTGATGACCAAAAAGGTGTCTACTTCAAATCCATATTCAATCGTTGGGTCAGGAGCTGTAATAACAGGGTTTGAAACAACATCAGCATCTTCTTTAGGAGAGGAGCAACTGATGGAACAAAATAAAATAATTGACAGTATGGTAATGCTATATTTCATGAAATCAAGATTCAAGGACTTAGAAAATATTTACATCGAATGTATGAATTTATCATCTGTTGTTTTTCAACACCTCGAATTTCTATTAACAAAGTAATTCATACTTTTTCATCCAAAACATTTCTTTCAGGATATCGAATGTGCAAGTGATGAGCTTTTAGAATATCTTTGTAAAAAAAACATTCCGTATGAGTTTATTAATCGTTGGAACCGTTGCTTTCGATAAAATCGAAACACCCTTTGGAAAGACTGAGAAGATTTTAGGGGGAGCGGGTACCTACATTGGAATTGCTTCTTCTTATTTCGCCGATAAAATGAATGTTATATCTGTTATCGGTGAAGATTTTCCTGAAAAATATCGCACCATTCTTAAAGATCATAAAATGAATCTTGATGGTGTTCAAGAAGTGATTGGAGGGAAAACCTTTTTTTGGGAAGGTAAATACCACAAGGATATGAACAGCCGAGATACCCTCACCACGGAGCTAAATGTATTGGCTGACTTTCATCCGGTGGTGCCTGAAAGTTATCAAGACTGTGAGTTTTTGATGCTAGGAAATTTAGACCCTAGGGTCCAAAGTAAGGTTCTGAGCCAATTGAATACAAGGCCAAAGCTCGTGGTTATGGATACCATGGATTTTTGGATGGATATTGCATGGGATGCCCTCATGGATACGATTCGTAAAGTAGACGTTTTGACGATTAATGATGAAGAGGCACGGCAAATGTCTGGAGAGTATTCGTTGGTCAAAGCTGCACGAAAAATATTGACTTTCGGGCCTAAATATTTAATAATAAAAAAAGGCGAGCATGGAGCTTTGTTGTTTGACAAGCAGAGTCATTGCTATTTTGCCCCCGCCATGCCACTAGAAGCTGTTTTCGACCCAACAGGGGCAGGAGACACCTTTGCTGGAGGGTTTGTAGGGTATCTGGCAAAGACGAAGGATCTGTCTTTCGACAACATGAAACGAGCAATTATATACGGTTCTGCCTTAGCATCACTTACGGTTGAAAAGTTTGGAACGGATCAAATTGCATATTTGTCTCAAGACACCCTCAATCAAAGGGTGGAGTCTTTTAGAGATTTGGTTGAGGTAGATTTTCAATTGCTTGATTAACAATTCATCACTTTATGGTACCGTTGTACCAATAATAATTTTCAATATTCAGTGAGAAGACTGCTATACGTTTATCTTTTGATGACTATTTTGTTGAGGTGTGTACCTAATGCTCACGCTCAAGACGTCATTTATTTGAAAAATGGTACTGCGATTGACTGTCGTATTACAGAGATTACGGATTTCATTTTATATGCGGTCTTAAAATCTGGTAATGAGACGGTTACTTTTTTCTCTGATGATGTTTCTGGTGTAACCATTGCTCGTAGAAACGAGGCAATGATTTGGCAGTTGAAGCAGGCAGTGGAGGATGCTAGAGAATTTACGAATCTAGCTCAAGACAGTACCAAGGATTACTACTTCGGATTTACTTACGATTCGATCTCTAATTACAGTACATCGAAGAAATTTTATCAAACGGACAGTTTAGGGAATCCTATTTTAGTTCCATACAATCCCATGAAAACCCCTTTCTCAGATCGGCTTAAGAGTTTAGTCAAAAGTTTTTGGGGAAACCCAAAAGATGATAAGGAGTAATTTGATGCTACTCAAATTTTATCAAGACTTGGTTTTTGTCCACGGTTTTATCTTGTTTGACTTCAATAGATTTGATCACTCCATCTGTGGGAGATTTAATCATATTTTCCATTTTCATTGCTTCTAAAATAATAAGGTTTTCACCTTTTCGGACTTGATCTCCGACATTTGCAATGATTTGAATGACTAATCCAGGCATTGGTGCCAGAACCTCATTTACCTTTTGAGAACTAGCATGACCCATGCCTAATTTGTTGAGCAGTTGGTCGTATCGATCTGTTACACAAACGCTAATTTCTTGATCGTTGACCTGTAGTACACAAGATTTTTTTTTGGCATCAAATTCAATGACTTGTATTGTGAAAGACCGATGATTGTTTATCACATGATGAATCATCTCCTGCTTTTCCATATCTATATTGAAGGGTGTCCCATTAACAGTCCCTATTAATCCTTTTTGATCATTAAATTCCAAATCAAAAATCTCATTATCGATTTTTGCCCTATACATGCTATTAAATTTACTGATGAATCTCAAAGGTAGCCTATTTTATCAAATCAAATTTCCCAAAATTTTATAGAATGCATCCTTACCTTTTAATTGTTAAAGATAAATACACGGGCAGACCTCAATCAATAATACGTTAAATATTGTATTTTTGCTTGCGTATGCAAGTAACGAAAGAAAAGCAGTTAAAGTACGATAAAGCCTATCTTAGGATGGCTTTGGAATGGGCAGATTTATCGTATTGTGAGCGCAAAAAGGTAGGCGCCCTTATTGTGAAAGATCGAATGATTATTTCAGACGGTTACAATGGGACACCTTCAGGGTTTGAGAATGTTTGTGAAACAGATTTGGGTGATACGAAATGGTATGTTTTACACGCGGAGGCAAATGCTATTTTAAAGGTTGCTCGAAGTACACAAAGCACCGAAGGAGCGACGCTATATCAAACGCTATCTCCCTGCAAAGATTGCAGTAAACTCATCCATCAGTCGGGAATAAAGAGGGTCGTATTTATAAATAAATATAAAGATACTGAAGGTGTTGATTTCCTAATCAAGGCCGGTGTTGAAGTTTTACACATTCCTCTAGAATCAATAAATAATACAGATCAATAGCTTACCCATGACAAAATTTTTATCCCGAATTTTTGTACTCATAATCGGTATTTACATGGGTAAATATCTGTTTGGCGGTAACCCTCAGTTTTTAATCAATAGTTCTCATACTTTTCCAAAAGTTACTGAACTGTTGAGCTATGTGGGGTTTAATTATGTGGATGCAATAGATTTAGACAGCCTACAAGAAGAAGTCATCTCCAGGACGCTAGAAAGTTTAGACCCACATTCAAGTTATATTCCAATTGCAGATCTCCAAGAGGTCAATGAAAGTATGCAAGGTAATTTTGAAGGCATTGGGGTTGAATTCCAAATCATCAAAGACACAATTTTAGTCGTTAGCCCGATTTCTGGAGGTCCATCAGAGCAGCAAGGAATTCTTGCTGGAGACAAAATTATTCTTGTAGACACGATCAATGTTGCGGGAGTAGGTTTCACCAATAAGGATGTTTTAAAAACTCTAAAAGGTAAAAAGGGCACTAAAGTAAGTCTGTACATCAAACGAAAAAACATCAATCGTTTGTTGGAGTTCAATATTATTCGAGATAGAATTCCTATTACCAGCGTGGATGTTTCCTACATGGTAAACCAGGATATTGGTTACATTAAAGTTAACCGTTTTTCAGGCACGACCGATAAAGAGTTTGTCAGTGCTTTGAGTCGTTTGAAAAGATCCGGGATGAATAAATTGATTCTCGATTTGAGATCGAATCCCGGTGGATATCTCTCGGCAGCCATAAACATGGTCGATGAGTTTTTGCCAAATGGAAAGCTTATTGTTTACACCGAGGGGAGTGCTAGAAGAAGACAGGTCTATGAATCTACTTATCAAGGTCAATTTCAAAAAGAGTCAATCGTAGTTTTGGTTGATGAGGGGTCTGCTTCAGCCAGTGAAATTGTTGCCGGTGCCATTCAAGATCATGATAGAGGTTTTGTCGTTGGGAGAAGGACCTTTGGAAAGGGTTTGGTTCAGGAACAAAGTCAACTGAGTGATGGTTCTGCTTTTCGATTAACAACGGCAAGGTATTATACTCCTTCTGGAAGGTCGATACAAAAACCTTACTCTGATGATGCAGGCGAATACAATCAAGAAGCATCTGAGCGATACTATAGTGGAGAGCTTTATCATGAGGATAGTGTTAAAGTATCCGATTCTATAAGATATTATACGGGTAATGGTAGAGTTGTTTATGGGGGTGGTGGCATATATCCTGATTATTTCATTCCAATGGACTCTACAGGTAGAACAGATTGGTTGTATGATTTGTTAGCAGACAATAGGATAAACACGTTTGCCTTTGCGTACGTGGAAGCTCATGAAGATGATCTTAATAAATATCAAAACACCTCTGAGTTTCAGGAAGAATTTGAAATTAATGAGCGTGTGTTTAACGATTTTGTGGATGCTGCCAAAGCCAAAGGGGTTCAAGGGAGTGCTTCTGAAATTGAAAACTCTAAACTCTGGGTAAAAAAAAGAATTAAGGCTATTGTCGCCAGGAAGTTGTGGGGTGATGAAGGGTTTTATAGAGCAATCAATGAGAACGATCTAATGATGGTTAAGGCCTCAGAAATACTTCGAGTTGAATAGACTTTATTACATTCATTCATTGATGGTCTTGCTCAATGTCAGGTAATAAACATTTTTTTTTGTAAGCAGTCACAAACTTTTTAGCGAGAACTTGGCTTCTTTTCCAATAGTCTTGTACAGAGCCTCAACCTATCTTAAAATATCCATCCTGTATGCATCAAGTTTAATAAAGATGAATAATAGGATGCTAAAACCCCATAATGAAGAGCCGCCATAGCTATAGAATGGGAGTGGTATTCCAATAACGGGAACTAGACCAATGGTCATGCCTATATTAATGAAGAAGTGGCAAAAAAGAATGCTAGCAACCCCATAGCCAAAAACTCTACTGAATGTTGATCTTTGTCTTTCAGCGATATTGATTATCCGAAAAAGGAGGAGTAAGAATAATCCTATGTTAATCACAGAGCCAACGAAACCCCACTCTTCTCCAATGGTACAGAATATAAAATCAGTACTTTGTTCTGGTACAAAGTTGAATTTGGTTTGAGTACCGTCCAAAAAGCCTTTACCTAAAAAACCCCCGGAGCCTATCGCAATTTTAGATTGATGCAAATTGTATCCAGCCCCATGAATGTCATCTATTTTACCTAAAATGAGATCGATTCTATTTTTTTGATGCGGTCTCAGAATTTCAGAGTACAAATAACCTACAGATTGAATAAACGCCAGCGCAAAAATGAAACTTAATAAAGCCGGTTTTATAGATTTTTTATTCTTTTTAAGTAGAAAGGCAAATAGAATACAAATGGATGAAACTATGACCATAGCGACTTGAGCGTTTAGTGTTAATGTCACTAAAAAAAGAACAATAGCCAATCCAATTAAAACAAGGTAAACGCTAGGAAGACCCTCTCTGAATAATACCAGAAAGAGCGATGCAAATACAATGGCTGATCCCGCATCTGGTTGTAGCATGATAAAAAATATAGGGATTATAATAATAGCGAGGGCCTTAAATTTTGTTTCATTTAGTTCAAGGTTAACATTTAGCGTGCTTAAATATTTACTGAGCGCTAAAAGGGTTCCAATTTTAGCAAATTCGGAAGGTTGCATGCTAAAGCTTCCAAGAGCATACCATGATTTAGCACCACCAATTTCTTTTCCAGCAATGAGTACTCCGATCAGTAAAACAATCATAAGGGCATATATGAAATAAGAAAAAGTTGTGTAGAACTTCCCGTCTATGATTAAAATAAGCAGTACCCATATAAATGAGGTCCCAATCCAAAAGAGTTGTTTGCCAGGCTCTGTAGACATTGAGATCATGTTGTGAGTACCCTCTCCGTAGTTTGCCGCATAGATATTAATCCAACCAAAAAAAAGCATGATGGTGTAGAGTATCACCAACGGCCAGTCTATGTTTGTGAATAATCTCTTATTATTTCTCATTTTTTTCCGAGATTAGATTACCACTAAGAATAAAGTTTTCAAGCTTGGTGTTGCTGATTTGATTGGTTAAATATTTCTCAATCACAAGCCCAGCTATTGGAGCTGCCCAAGTAGACCCCCAGCCGGCATTTTCTACATAAACAGCAATAGCAATTTGTGGGTTGTTTTTTGGAGCAAACGCAATAAAAATTGAGTGATCATCTCCATGAGGGTTTTCTGC
>DLQO01000046.1 GCA_002478765.1 Flavobacteriales bacterium UBA7430 | reverse complement strand
AAACGAAAAATCACTCAATCTAGTAGCATTGTAAAAATCATTTACGCAAACGATATTATCGTGTTAGCCTATCGCAACGGGACGTAGTCCGCAGGGAGGTTTCGAATGAAAAAACATTTCATGTGTACCCACACATTTCATAGTGAAGAAAGTAAATCAGCATTTGACGCCGCTGCGCAAAACGTGACTGGTGGGCAAATGTTCGCAATGATGAAAAATGACCATGCCGAGTTAATGGGTCATTGGCGTGGAGATAATGAGTTCTTTTATTGCCATTGGTATGCCGATGATGAGGATGCTATTATTGATACATTAGATTCGTTAGGTTTTGGTGATTTAATGATGACACTCCCAAACGAAATGAAAATGTTCTTCGATACTAATAGTGATCTTAAAAAGACTTATTTCGAGTATTTAAATGCTCAACCTGAAGCCGTCTAAATTTGTCGAAAACAACAACTATGCCCATCAGTTCGGTTAATTGATTTTGTAACATGATCATATTCAAACCCTGTATGATAAATTTAAAATTCATAGAAATTTATAATTGCCCCACAATTTTATGCCGGTTAAAATTATGCATAATGTGGTAGAATTTTTTCGAAGTAAACCTCTTTCATTTTGCTCTGAAGAACGACATCAATTTTTCCCATTTGCTCGATCTCTGCGATCATTTCCTCTTTTTTAGATTTTTGAATGTTTGAAATTAACCAAGAATATGACTCTAGAGACCCTGAAAGATCTATTGCAAGTGTGGCAGCATACAGAACAACTTGGGCGGAGTAGCTAGAAATTTCTGACGCTAGTTTCAGTCCAAGCTCTGGACGATCGTCCAATAAACATCCAAACACAGCATCACTTTTGCGTTTATCGCTATTTGTTTGGCCTTGTGCTATTGGATCGTATTCCAATGCAAGTAACATCAAATCGCAGCCGTTGGCAGTATCACCTGTCTTCAGTAATACTTCACCATATTGCTGCAATATTCTTGGATCATTAGGAACAGCCTCATAAGCTTTTTTTCCGTGTTCTAGTGCGGCTTGCATGTTACCCATCATCGTATTTACCGCACACTGCAATCGATGACATTCGAAATCGTGAGGATCAATGCTCAATGCGGAGGACATGAGTAGTTCAAATTCACTCATGACTTGTGGCATAGGCCTATCATCATAACCACGAACCATTGCTTGCCCGAGTGTACAGGCCTTCCACGCATAAGCCTGAGCATTATTTGGATCTGCTTCAATTGCGGCATCAAACATTTGCAATGCCGTAGAATTCGCTTCCACACTTAATTTATGATGCCCCTCTTTGCCTCTAAGCAGATATTCATAAGATGTCATATTCTTTGTGGGCTTGCGCTTTGATCTGTTGAGACTTACGAGCTCTATTTCTCCCAAGACCTCGGTTGTCACTCCTCGGACTATCTCGTCTTGAACTTCAAAAATATCATCAAGTGTTTTATCAAATTTTTTGCTCCACAAAATTTGTTGGGTATCAGCTTGGATCAAATTAGCGGTTACTCTCACTCTTGAACCTGCTGAGCGAACTGATCCTTGCACCAAAAAATCAACACTGAATTGCGAAATGAAACTTTCTAAATTAGCTTCACTTTCAAAGAAGTTCATACTTGACTGCCGTGAGACCACGGACAATTGCCTAACCATGGAAAACTCAGTCAAAATATCTTCAAAAATACCATCAATAAGAAAGGCGCTATCCTCATTTGGATTTAAATTTTTAAAAGGGATCATTGATACAACGGGCTTTTTCGTTTTTAATTCGTTTTCTGTAAAGCTCTCCTTGACCTGAGTATTCAACTTAGCTGTCTTCTCTGTCGAAATTGAAAAAACTTCAAAAGAATCTGAAATATTCTTTAGTTTTTTCTCACCTGCAGCTTTAGAAATTGCACTTATTCTTTCGACAACTTGCTCATTTATCGCTCTTGAAACTAAGATTTGTCCTGCTGGACACTGCGACTCGAGCCTAGCAGCGATGTTAACGCCGTTTCCATAAACGTTTTGTCCTTCAAAAATTACTTCATCGCAGTGAATCCCAACTCTCCACGTTAATGCTTTTTCAATTTGTGAATTAACAATTTCATTGCGTTCAAAAATTCTATCCTGAAAATTGATAGCGCAGTTTACGGCTTCAATAGGGCTTTTGAACTCTGCCAAAACAGAGTCACCGGCAGTATGGAAAATCCTTCCGCCATGGCCTTCAATGTAACCATCAATTATCGACCTACAACTTTTTAAACTTTCAAGTGTTTGGTCTTCATTATCAAGCATATGCTTGCTGAATTCGACGCAGTCTGCAGCAAGCACAGATACGAATTGTCTGTTGACTTTAGTCATGAAGGTCCCCTCGCAGGAAGCAGGCTAGGACAATTAATATTTTTTTACAATGAGCTAAAAATTGAGTTAATATCCGATTAAAGGAAACAAACAACGGATGCCGGGAGAAAAGAAATGAAGTATAAAGAATTAATTCTGGCAATTTGGAGATAACATATGCATGAGAAAACCTGTTTTTGTGGTAATTTAAATATTAAAACACCAGCAAAGCCTTTGCTTCATTTCGTTTGCCACTGCAAAGACTGTGACGCTTTATGGAATGGTCTCTACATGGGCTTCGTATTTCCAACCGATGAAATCAAACTTTCAGGAGATCAACGAAACTACAGTTACGAGGCCGGTAGCGGTTTAAAATTAGAAATTGATTTTTGCGAAACATGTGGCACCAGAATGGCTTCGAGGCCAGAAATTGTAGATGGATTGACCTACGTACCTGCTGGACTCTTGAAAAATGAAATCGAGTTTACCCCTCACGTCGAAATATTCGCCTACAATAAATACAATTGGGTCGGTAACGCTTCATCGCTGAAAGAAAGCTTTAATCACAACGGAACAGTGGAGCGAATATCAGCAATTATAGAAGCCATGGCGTCCGATAGTTAACACCTGAATTAGGCCACATCATAATTAAAAGACACTTTAAAATGCCTATTGCACGAGTGATGTTGTTAGAATTTTTGACGAGAATGGCATTGAAAACGTAAGGGAACTTTATGTTGAAGTAAGAGGCCAACCGTTTCCAAATCTTTTAAAAGTTATCACTATTCATACCGACCCTACCTCAGGAATTTCTATTGCACTTTATCCTTCGTTTGAAGTGTCAGCGACAAATCTCAAAGGCAGGATAAAAATGCTGGATTTAATGGGACCTTGTGTAAAAGTTATTTTTTATCACAACATTGAAGTGACCTAAAACTACGTCATCGCTTCCGGGAATCAAAGCTGACCTATTATCAAATTACAATACTCATTCCGCCCTTAGCAAAAGCTACACCTTCAGGTAACGATCTTGCTAAGTTATCTAATTGTGCGTCCGTTCTTAATGGATCATGATGTGAGATAAGCACCTTGCTTACGTCAGCGGATTCAAAAAAATCTAAAGCTTGTTCTATAGATGAGTGCCCCCAACCTTTCTTTTGTGTAAGCTCATCGTTAGTAAACATTCCATCCCAAATTACGAGATTGGCACCTTTACAAAAATCCGCCAGCGCCTCTGATTGAGAAGTTTCATATTCATTATCACAAAGATAGCAAAATTTTTTGTTTTGGTAATGCACACTATAACCTGCCGAACCTCCAGGATGATTAAGTTCAAGCCAATCTAATTGAAAATTCGTTTTATATTTTTGCTGAAGTTCAGAAATATTTAAAAACTTCAAATTTTTTAAGACAGTCACAATATCAACTGGGAAATAACCGCCAGAAAAATAGGTCTGCAGGGTATGACGAAAAGGTCGTTTGGTTGATAAAGCACTGCAAAGTGCAATCTCATTTGCACTATTAAATATATCGCCATTAAAAGGTAGACCTTGAATATGGTCGTGATGCCAGTGGCTATAAAGAATAATTTTTTCTAAATCACGGTCGAGCTTTACAGTCCTGAACCCACTGCCAGTGTCTAT
>DLQO01000067.1 GCA_002478765.1 Flavobacteriales bacterium UBA7430 | reverse complement strand
TCAAACTCTCCATTGTAAAAAGTTTAATCTGTTTTCTGACTCTTACTTAATTAACGGGGTAAGTTGTTTTTCTTACCTCTCTCTCTTCCAATATAATTTCTTTCAAAGAACTTTTTTGTTGGTCCTAAAACTACATTTCTTCGTTTTAGCGGCTGCAAATGTACAACCTTTTTATTCCCTTGCAAGTCTTTTCTAAAAAAAATAAATGTTTCTTAAAGCTCCTAGAAAATTCATGCCCACTCTTAAAAAAGCGGACTGCAAAAATACAAAGGTTTTCATTTCTACACAAAATAAAAACGTTAATATTTTAAAGAAAATAAAACTTGTTAAAGATCGACGCTGTTATTTTTTTAGCGCAGGCAAATGTAACCTCTTTTTTCATTCATGCAAACCCCAGCAAAGCTTATTTTTAAGGAAATATCGAAGCCCCTATATATCAGTGTAAAAGACTTGCAACAATGTGGCTTTTGATGGAAGCAAACCGTCAATAAATGTCGTTAGGGTGTCGATTTTGAAACCGTGAGAATCTTTCCGTTGTAAAACTGAGGCCCTGTTAAAGAAAAATCCAATACGTAAGTCGCCATTTCTTTAGCGGATGTTGGAGCTTCATATCCCGGAAATGCTTCCTCAAGCATTTCGGTTTGTACCGCTCCCAAAGCAAGACAATTAAATGACATGGAGGTTTCCTTATACTCTTCCGCCAAACATTCCGTTAAACTTACCAAGGCTGCCTTAGAAGAACTGTAAGCAGTTAAACCTGGAAACTTTACAGATCCCTGAACACCTCCAACACTACTTATATTAAGTATGTGAGCATCATGAGCGAATTTTGGCATCATTGATTGCGTCAATCTAAATACTGATGTCACGTTTACACGATAAACGCGATCCAACTCTTCGGGAAGAATCTCGGTAAAAGGCTTTAAAACTAAGGCACCCGCATTGTTAACCAAAACGTCTACTTCATTAAAACATTCAGAAACGAATGGCATCAAGTCAGATTCAAAATCACCATCGGCTAAATCAAAAGAAAAAACATGAACCTTCGATTCAGGGTTCAAACGGTTACATTCCTCCTTTAAGAATTCTAAGCGACTTAAATTTCTGGAAATGGCTAGGACTTCGTGACCGGCCTCAGCATACTGCTTCACCAACTCAAATCCGATACCTCTACTTGCTCCTGTTACAACAACCTTCTTACTCATTATATATCATCAAAATCGATTACTACCTTCTCTGAAGTTGGGTGAGACTGACAAGCGAGTATATACCCCTCTTGCACCTCTCCTTCATCCAATCCGAAATTCACGTCCATTTTTACGGAGCCTTCTACAACTTTCGCCCTACAAGCACAGCAGACACCTCCCTTGCAAGCAAAAGGCGCATCGGCATCTGCAGTCATGGCTGCATCTAAAATCGTATCACCATCACTGGACAATTCAAAGTGAAAAGATTCTCCATAAACAACAACCTCCACCTGACTATTCACAACAGCACCTTCAACCTCAGCAATCTCACTTTTCTCGGAAGCATTGGTCGTAAACAATTCAAAATGTATGGACGATTCCTTAAGACCTATATCAAGCAAAGCTTCTTTTATATCAAAGATCATAGATTCTGGACCACACAAAAAGACCTCATCAAGTTCATTCATATCGAGTAAATCTTGATGGTAAGCTTGACACTTTTCAGCAGACAACCTTCCGCTGAACTTTTCTTCAACTTTAGGATCTCTACTTAGTATGTGGTGTATGTTTAAACGATTTGGGTATTGGCCTTGCAAGGCTTCCAAACCACTATTAAAGATGATGGTATCCTTAGACTTATTCCCATAAAAAAGAGTGAAAACACTTTTTGATTCTGTTTTCAAAACGGTACGAATGATAGACATGATTGGCGTTATTCCCGAACCCGAAGCAAAAGCTGCATATCGCTTTTCTTGGCCCTCAGAAACTTTGGTGTTAAAATTCCCAAGAGGTGCCATAACTTCTATGGCGTCACCAGAAACAATACCTGTATTGGCGTAAGTAGAAAACTTACCCTTAGGGATTTGTTTCACGGCAACTCGTAATTCTTCATCTGCGGGAGATGAACATATAGAGTAGGATCTACGCACATCCTCACCATCAATGAGAGCCTTCAAAGTCAGGTACTGTCCCTGAACAAACTGAAAGGAATCTTTTAAATCTTGAGGTACATCAAACAGAATAGAAACGGCTTCTGCAGTCTCTCTCCTAACCTCTTTAATTTTAAGCGTGTGAAAATTAGCCATATTTAATTCTTTGCTACAAAAATATACAATTCCTCATTGAAGCTTTATCGTTTGAGTAAAAAGATTCTTTGCGTGACTTTTGATCCTGTAAATCCAGCAAAACTGTACACGTAAGGAACAACCACTTGTCAATAACATTAAATTCATATTTTAGGATACGTCGATGGCAGGTCAACAAAAAGCGTCTATTTTTTTTTTGTAATTTGGCTTCATATAAAATATGACGACTGTAATAACTTATAGATTCTCAAACAAGCACCGCAACAAATGACCAATTCTACAGAGCAAGGCCACGTTCACTCATCCATAGCAAATGGAATTGCTACGATTGAATTTTACCATCCACTTAGCAATTCTTTGCCGGGAGTCCTTCTGAAAAAAATCGCCGAGACGATTTCCGAAATGGGTAAGCAAAACGAAGTCTCTGTGATTGTTCTAAAAAGCACAGGTGAAAAAGCCTTTTGTGCAGGCGCATCCTTTGATGAGTTAAGTCGTATTTCATCACCAGAAGAAGGTAAAATATTCTTTAGCGGTTTTGCTCAAGTCATCAATGCCGCTCGAAAGTGTCCTAAAATCATCCTGGGTCGAATTCAAGGAAAAGCTGTTGGAGGTGGCGTGGGCATCCTAGCATGTACCGACTATTGTTTTGCTACAAAGTTTGCCGATGTTAAATTGAGCGAATTAGCAATTGGCATTGGTCCTTTTGTGGTTGGGCCGATAATTGAAAGAAAAATTGGACTAGCAAACACAAGCTGCCTCACCCTTAACGCCAGCGAATGGAAATCTGCAGCATGGGCAAAAGAAAAGGGCCTCTACGCAGAAATATACGACAACATTCCCGAAATGGATGAAGCCCTAAAGTCGCTTGCCATGAAACTTAGTAAATCAAATCCCGATGCCTTAAAAGCTCTAAAAAAAACCTTTTGGGAAGGGACTGATCATTGGGACGAACTCCTTTCAAAAAGAGCCGAAATTAGTGGAAAGCTGGTCCTTTCAGAATTTACTCAAAAAGCGCTTAAAAACTTCAAAAAATAAAATCGACATCCCTCAGTATTAAATGTGTGAAATCATTTTAACCCTTTAATACAGAAATTATCGTTTCGAAAAAAACACTAGTAAAAGCCTATGGCATGATGCGGACGGCAAGGTCCATGTCTGATCTTTACGAGGAGAATGCTGCAACAACAAGCAAATATGTGCATGCATGCTCTCGAGGCCACGAAGCCATACAAATAGCTTTAGGCACACAATTAAAACCTCAGGACTGGGTTTCCCCTTATTATCGAGATGACGCCATGTTGCTGAGCCTAGGTCTTCAACCCTACGATTTAATGCTTCAACTTCTGGCAAAAAAAGACGATCCTTTCTCCGGGGGTAGAACCTATTACGCACACCCCAGCTTAAACAGGGAAGACCTCCCCAAAATTCCACACCAATCCTCCGCAACAGGCATGCAAGCGATACCAACTACGGGAGTAGCTATGGGGATTCAGTATATGGAAGAGCAAGGCTTAGCCAAAGATTATCGAGAAGAAAAACCTGTAGTCGTTTGCTCCATTGGCGATGCTGCGATGTCTGAGGGAGAAGTCTCTGAAGCGCTACATATGGCAGCCTTAAAACAATTCCCCATTTTATATCTGGTGCAAGATAACGAATGGAACATTTCAGCGCGTGCTTGTGAAATCCTACCCAACGATGCTTCAAAATTTATACAAGGGTTTAAAGGTATTGAGCTAAAAACACTAAACGGAAGTGATTTTATAGAATCCTACATCGGCATAAAGGAGGTTTTAAAAACCATTCGCAAAGAACGCCGTCCCTTTTTAATACATGCAAAAGTACCTTTATTAGGACATCACACTTCTGGAGTGAGAAAAGAGTGGTATCGAGATGATCTAAAAGAACATGAAAAAAGAGACCCGCTTCCTAAACTTCAAAAACAACTCATAGACATCGGTTTAAGTCAAGAAGAAATCAGTGCTATCGACACAAAATTGACCAAAACCGTTAAGGACGACTTTGAGAAAGCATTGAATGCGGAAGATCCATCCCCAGAAGATTTATTTACTCACGATTTTGCACCTACGCCCATTACAAAGGAAACCGGTGAAAGAGAACCCTTAGGTGGTAAAAAAATCATGATGGTAGACGCGGCGCTCTATGCTACGCAGGAAATTTTAGAGAAACATCCCGAAGCACTGATGTACGGTCAAGATGTAGGAGCGCGCCTGGGAGGGGTTTTTCGAGAAGCGGCCACATTGGCCGATAAATTTGGTGATGATCGCGTTTTCAACACCCCCATCCAAGAAGCCTTCATCATTGGATCTACCGTGGGAATGTCTGCCGTAGGCTGTAAACCCATTGTTGAAGTACAGTTTGCTGATTACATCTGGCCCGGTCTTAACCAATTGTTTAGTGAAGTGAGTCGTTCCTGCTACTTATCCAATGGCAAGTGGCCAATAAGTACAATCATACGCGTTCCCATCGGGGCATACGGTTGTGGGGGGCCCTACCACTCGTCATCTGTAGAATCTATTCTAACAAATATTCGTGGGATTAAAATAGCCTACCCCTCCTGCGCTGCCGATTTGAAAGGCCTAATGAAAGCTGCTTACTACGATCCAAACCCGGTGGTTATGCTAGAGCATAAAGGCTTGTACTGGTCTAAAATCAAAGATACTGAGGAGGCGAAAAGTATTGAACCCGAAGCCAACTACATGATTCCCCTAGGGAAATCTCGGATTGTTTTGGAAGCTGACTACTCAGCGAAAAACTCACAGCATAGCTTGGTCGTTGTTACCTATGGCATGGGGGTGCATTGGGCGAGGAAAGCAGCAAAGTGTCACGCAGGACAGATCGAAATTCTGGACTTAAGAACTCTAGTTCCGCTTGACAGAGAGGCCATCTTCAAGTCGGTTCGAAAACACAGCAAGTGCATGGTACTAACCGAAGAATCCATAGGTTTTGGCTTTGCTCAAGCACTTGCTGGAGAAATACAACAAGCGTGTTTTGAAAACCTGGATGCACCCGTAAAGGTCCTTGGAGCTGAAAATCTACCTGCCATACCACTGAATAGCACGCTGGAAGCTGCGATGATTCCCAACGCAGATAAAGTAGAAAAAGTAGTTGCAGAGCTCCTGATGTATTAGACCATACATATATTAAATTATTTTATTACATTTAATAAAAGAATTAACTAAATTATATTGCCATGCGTACAGATAAACTTAGATCTTCTGTTCTCTTCATTGGTTTACTATTTTTGAGCCATGTCTTACATGCACAAAATACTCAGACACTTGTCTCAGAAACTTTAATAAAAGAATACAGCAAACAACAGCTTTCATTTTTACTTAACGCTATTGGTCAGCGGGAATTAGCGGACCGTGTAGAGCATGGAATCAAAGCTTACAAAATCACCTACAAAACCAAAGACATCAACAGTCAAGAAAGTCTTGCTTCAGGCTTAATTGTCATCCCCGCGAATAACAATTGTTCCTGGAGCTTAATGACTTATTTACACGGGACTGTTGTTAAGAAAGATGATGTGCCCTCCAAATTCAGTAATGAAGCTCAATTGGGTTCTTTTGGAGCAGCTATTGTAGGAGCTGTGGTAGCACTCCCAGATTATTTAGGATTAGGTGATTCGCCAGGACTACATCCTTATATGCATGCTAAAACGGAAGCTTCAGCCTCACTGGATATGCTACGAGCAACCAAAGAATTTTGTCAGAAATACAGTATTTACTTGAATGATGACTTATTTATTTTTGGATATTCTCAAGGAGGACACGCTACGCTTGCCTTGCATCAGCTCATCGAAAAAGAACATGCAGATGAATTCAACATCAAGTACTCCATTCCTATGTCTGGACCCTATGATTTATCTGGGGTGCAAAAAGATCTCGTTTTGGGAGACGATGAATACCCAAACCCATTCTATGTTCCTTACGTTATTTTGAGCTATCACTCGATATATCCGAGCCTAAACGATTGCCCTGTAGAGGATCTCTTTGCAAACCCCTACAACTCAGTGAGCAACTACTTTACCGGGCAATTGAGTACCGATCAGATAAATGCATATCTACCAAAAAAACCAAAGGACATGCTCAAAGCCAACTTTTACACTGATTTTATAAATAATTCTAACAACCCACTCCGTCTTGCTTTAAAAGAAAATGATTTAACAGACTGGACGCCTAAAGCTCCTATTCATTTCTATTATTGCGGAGGTGACAAACAGGTGAGTCCAGAAAATTCAATGGATGCACATGAAAAAATGAATGCTGTACAAGGCACCAATGTAGAAATCACCAATGTAGGAGATCTATTTGATCACACAACTTGTCAAATACCCTCACTTACTAGGGCACTAAACACTTTTAAAATACAAGCAACGCCCTGTAATCTTTCAGTCGAGAAACAAGAATCTGTATCCCATAAAATTTCCCCAAACCCTTCCAACAATCAATTCAGCATAAAAAGTGATGTCCATTACAACATGACGATCCACGCCCTAAACGGACAAATGCTTTTGAACACATCCATTAAACCTGGCCCGAACACTATTGACATCTCAAATTTAGACCCGGGTGTTTACCTGGTGAAATGCGGAAGTAACACCCGAAAATTAGTCATCAACAGATAAAGAAAACCACCACCTATAAAACCAATTAAACTAAAAAATCCTCTTTCGGATAAGTCGAAAGAGGATTTTTGTTGCTGTAGGAGAAGGATTCGAACCTCCACGAAGTGGTTAGTCACAAAGATTTATTCCAGAACCTTCACCCTCGAGACAGGAGGGCATGTCTGCCAGTTTCATCACCCCACAGTGTTGTAGTGATTAACTGATGTAAATATAGAACAATACCGTAGCTCATTGCAAATGAATCAATATAAAGGATTTAAATTTAAGTATAATACAATATTACGCATACTAAATTATATTAAACATAATTTTGATCGCGTATGTATGCTTCATTTATCAATTTGGCAATACAAGTACTCGATTTTAAAATGTTTAGGCTGAATTTGTGGATGCAAAAAATACAATTTTCGACACAACAGTCTTTATATTCGTCTGAAAGGAAAAAAATTCAATCGATAGCTCAGCCGATCACGGAGATTAAAAATGCAATCAACTAAAAAATCCCCTCGAGTAAACTCAAGAGGATTTTGTTTGCTGTAGGAGAAGGATTCGAACCTCCACGAAGTGGTTAGTCTAGTGATTTATTCCAGTACCTTCACCCTCGAGACAGGAGGGCATGTCTGCCAGTTTCATCACCCCACAGTGTTGTAGTGATTAACTGATGTAAATATAGAACAAAAGCACAACCAATTACAAATAATGCAAATAAAACATTATATTTTTGAAAATAAAGCAATATAAAGTACCTTTGATTGCGTAAATAAAAATTTAAGACGGCAGAAATGGACTCAAATTATCAAATTGACAATATCGACCGAAATATTTTAAGCATTTTAATGAGGGATGCTAAAACTCCATACACAGAAATCGCTAAATCTCTAATCGTTTCAGCGGGAACCATTCATGTTCGGATGAAAAAAATGGAAGAGGCGGGTATCGTAAAAAAAAGTCGACTTAATGTGAATTACGAACTCTTGGGTTATGACATGACTTCTTTTTTGGGAATTTATCTAGAAAAGGGCTCTAATTACAAAGATGTTATTGAGCAATTGAATCAAGTACCTGAAATTGTAGAAGCTCATTACACAACTGGTGTGTATAGCATCTTTGCAAAAATACGCTGTAAAAACACCAAACACATGAGGCAGGTATTGAATGAAGAGATACAATCGGTAACCGGCATACAAAGAACCGAAACCATCATCTCCCTCGAGCAAAGTATCGATAAGCAAATTTTACTTTAATAAGTGTCAGCAAAAAAAAAGCCTCCGAATGGAGGCTTTTTTTTTGGTTCTAATTTTATTACACGAACATCGTTATCGGATTTTCTATGTACGATTTTAAACTTTGCAGGAAAGAAGCTCCAGAAGCTCCGTCTACCACACGGTGGTCACAAGACAGTGTCAACTTCATAACGTTTCCGGGAACAATTTGTCCCTCTTTAACTACAGGAACTTGCTGAATGCCTCCTACAGCAAGAATACAAGCATCAGGAGTATTTATGATGGCCGTAAATTCATCGATGCCGAACATTCCCAAGTTTGAAATGGTAAAGGTACTACCCTCCCAATCTGCTGGTTGCAATTTCTTATCCTTAGCCGCTTGAGCAAAACCTTTAACTTCAGTAGATATTTCCGCTAATGTTTTGGTATCCGTGTAACGAACAACAGGAACCAACAATCCATCTTCTACAGCTACTGCAACCCCAACGTTCACGTGCTCATTTGCACGAATGGCGTCACCTCGCCAAGAGGAATTGATTACGGTATGGGTTCTCAAGGACATCGCTGTAGCTTTTACAATGATATCATTGAATGATATTTTCTGACCACCCATCGCATTGATCGCTTTACGAGAAGTAATCGCATTGTCCATGTTTACCGAAATCGACAGATAAAAATGCGGTGCGGTAAACTTAGACTCTGATAATCTACGTGCAATCGTTTTCCGCATCTGCGAAACAGGCTGCTCAGTGAATCTTTCTTCTGTCAATCCTGTTCGAACAACACCACCTTGATAATTATCAACATCGCGCTTAATTACTCGACCGCCATCTCCAGAACCTGGAATTAGTGCAAGATTAAGACCCTTTTCCTCGGCAAGTCGCTTTGCCAGAGGTGAAGCTTTTACTTTTCCATTTGATAAACCTGAAGAAACGACAGGCGCAGGAGCAGGACTTGCTGGTGAAGGTGCGGGCGCAGAAGCAGTTTTTGGAGCTTCTACAACAACTTCTTTAACAGGAGTCTCAACAACAGGTTCCTCTTTCACCTCTTCAGCAGGAGCGGCATCAGCTTCAAGGACTGCAGAAACATCTTCACCTTCTTCTCCCAAAACGGCTAAAATACAGTCTACAGGAGCGGTAGACGCCTCATCAACTCCGATGTGCAAAAGCACACCTTCTTGAAAAGACTCAAATTCCATAGTAGCCTTATCAGTTTCAATCTCTGCAAGTAAATCACCTTCAGAAATAGTATCTCCAACTTTTTTGTGCCACTTCGCGACTGTACCTTCAGTCATCGTATCACTCAAACGCGGCATGCGTACAATTTCAGCCATAGTTTATTCTTTTATAAAAGGGTAATCCTCAACGTAAACATTATTATACAAAGCATCATTCGATGGGAATGGTGACTCTTCTGCAAAATCAACAGCCTCTTTGACAATCCCCTTGATTTTATCTTGTGTCGCTTGAATCTCAGCTTCTGTAGCCCACTTATTTTTCTTAATGTGCTCAAGAACCTGATTCATTGGATCAATTTTCTGGTATTCAGCAATCTCGTCTTTGGTACGATATTTCTGAGCATCAGACATAGAATGTCCTTTATATCGATAAGTCTTCATTTCTAAGAAGGTAGGACCGTCTCCTTTTCGTGCACGAATTACAGCTTCATTTACAGCTTCTGCAACAGCAACAGGATCCATACCATCAACAGGTGCTGAAGGCATTTCATAAGACAAGCCTAACTTCCATATTTCGGAATGGTTTGCACTTCGTTCTACAGAGGTACCCATGGCATAACCATTGTTTTCACAAATGAATATCACAGGTAACTTCCACATCATCGCCATGTTGAATGTTTCGTGAATGGCTCCTTGTCTTACGGCTCCATCACCCATGTAACACAAGGTTACAGCATCGCTTCCGTTGTATTGATCGGCAAAGGCAAGTCCTGCGCCTAGGGGTACTTGAGCACCCACAATGCCATGACCTCCAAAAAAATTAAATTCTTTCGAAAACATGTGCATGGATCCGCCCTTACCTCCAGAAACACCTGTGACCTTACCAAAAAGCTCTGCCATAATGTTGTTTGGACTCACGCCCATAGCAATGGGTTGAACGTGATCACGGTAAGCCGTAATCATTTTATCTTTCTTTGGATCAATCGCATGAATAGAACCTGCTAAAACAGCTTCTTGTCCATTGTATAAATGGAGAAAACCTCGAATTTTTTGTTGTATATAAAGTGCACCTGTTTTGTCCTCAAACTTTCTCCAGAGCAACATATTTTCATACCAATTCAAATACGTTTCTTTTGTATACTTCAACTTTGCCATTTGTCTTATTTTTTCAAAAAGCAAATGTACTAATTTGTTTGTTATTCAACCAACATTAAACCAGGCAAAAGACACAAATGTGTGAAGGAAACAATTAATCAAGCCAATAGAACGCTGAAAGTGTTTTTTCAGAGGGCGAAAACCAAAAGGTTTCTGAAGGGAAAAGAACGTGATTAATAAAGCTCATTTTGAGCTATCGAATGCAGTTGTGAGTGGGTTTTAATCAATCTTTTGAACAAGTGCCACAGCATAGGCAGACACGCCTTCTTCTCGACCCACAAAACTCAACTTCTCTGTGGTCGTCGCTTTTAAAGAAATCTGAGCGGGTGAAACAGACATAACATCCGCCAACACTTTTTGCATTTCGGGGATGTACGGATTAATTTTAGGCTTTTGCAGTGCTATGGTTGCATCCACATTCCCTAACTCGTAACCTTCTTTTCTGAGAATTGACATGACTTCTTTGAGAAGGATTTTACTATCTACACCTTTGTACTTCTGATCCGTATCCGGAAAATGGAAGCCAATATCCCTAAGGTTTGCTGCCCCCAAAAGTGCATCGCATATGGTATGAATCAATACATCAGCATCAGAATGACCTACCGCTCCTTTATTGTGTGGAACTAACATTCCTCCCAACCAAAAGTCCTCTCCTTCTTTTAATTGATGGACATCAAACCCAAAACCAACTCTAATGTTCATGATTTAATTTTTATTGGTTGCGTACAAAGACTCCATATCAAACAATAAGGTAAAACGAAGCGTGTTCGCTAACGGACTCTTCACCCCACTGGTAGCTGGCAATAAAAAGGCAGCATCTAATGAGAATACATTCATTTTTAAGCCCAAACCAACGGTAAAGTATTTTCTTCCCCCTTTGGTTTCGTGCTCGTAAAAATACCCTCCTCTAAGCGCAAATTGCTTCATGTACCAATATTCAGCACCGACAGAGAACATCAACTCATTGAGTTCTTCTTTTGAACCCCCTGGAGCATCAGAAAAAGATTGGAATATTCCCTGTATAACGCCCACATTTGGGTCTTGACCCGCAACAATGTTTTCTGGACCTGTTCCAACTGAATCGTAAACCGGTGTGGTTGGCACCAATAATTTATTCACGTCAACAGCAAAAGAAATGGTGTTAAATTCA
Organism: Flavobacteriales bacterium UBA7430; assembly: GCA_002478765.1. Classification (GTDB taxonomy): domain Bacteria; phylum Bacteroidota; class Bacteroidia; order Flavobacteriales; family UBA7430; genus UBA7430. The sequence continues at coordinate 10,999 of DLQO01000067.1, read as the reverse complement.
TCCAACTCCATAAACAAGCTACCCCCTACTCGAGCATTCATCGGCAAGAAGTGTTCCTCTCCACCATCGGTGTATGAGATTTTGTTCCCCATATTGGAGAGATTTATTCCGGCTGCCCAGTACGCATCTTTTTCTTCAATCTCAAATTCATCGCTCTGATAATACGAAGATAAATCAACCGCAAATGAGTTGCCAGGTTTGGTAGCACCTCCACCTTCAACATTTATACCTCCGGTTAAATTTGAGTAGATATAACGCATGGCTACACCCGCAGAAAAATTCTCTGAAAGCTTCATCGCATAGGCGCCATCAAGAGCAAATTCGTTCGGGCTAAATTTCTTTAAATCCTGCCCATCACCACCTGTAAACTGTATCTCACCTAAAGAAAAATATCTTAGACTTGTTGCCACAGCACTTTTAGAATTAAGTTTTTTGTAGGCTGACAAGTAACTCAAACTAATTTCCGGAACCAAATCTTGCAACCAAGGTGTATAAGACATTGACAAGCCTTGCTCCTCAGTAATAAAAGCTAATTTCGATGCATTCCAGTGAATGGAATTTTGATCGGGTGAAGTGGCTACACCCACATCCCCCATGGCACCTGCCCTAGAATCAGGTGCAATAGACAAAAAAGGAACTGAGGTAGAAATGGTGTTGAGATTATTTAAATAATCATTCGTTAGATTTTGAGCAATTAGGCTCGTATTTATAAGTACAACGAACGCTGCAAAAATTGTTTTTTTCATGTAAAGGGGTTTAATCTAGTGACAAATTTATGAATTTATAACGCAAAAATTACTTGATTAGTATCATTTGATTGCTGATGACCTCTTCTTCGTCAGAATTCAAAGATGAAACAACAATTCGACACAGATACAAACCACTACTAACGGGAGCACCAGTAAGTGACGTTCCATTCCATGTAAAATCAGAATTCGCATAAGACGAATTTGATATGCGAATTTGGTCTTGCTTTATTAACGCTCCATTTAGGTCATGAATCTCTATTTGAACATCCAATGTTTCGTTGGGTCGATTGTGTTCGAAGTGAATACGAGTATAATCGCTGAATGGATTTGGGTAATTCATCAAATTATCTAAAATCAATTGAGGATTTTCAACAACGACAAACTCTGTGAATGCTTCCGTCGAATTGTTATGAACGTCCCAAACCTTTAATTTCAATCGATGCAATCCTTCATCCAGTTCTGCAAAGGGATATTTCACGAATCCACTTTGATAGGAATCCAAGTCGGATTCATAATAATGATTCAACACCACAGAAGATTCTTTGGCATCATCGAGTGTAGCAACGATATCATGACCTATTCCGTTCCCTGTGGTATTGATTCCAGACGCATCGGCAATCAAAGCATACAAACTGGGTGATGCATCGGTAATTCCCCCATATCTAAAATCCGAATTGTTCATGTACAAATGAACCGAAGGCCCATCAACATCTTGCTCTGAAGCTTCATCAAAACCCGTTACATATAAATCTGAGAAGGAACCAATAGCATCTATACTATCATTGTATGCGTACAAGGAAATTTTCCCTTTTCCATCGGTAAATGCAATGTCTTTTGGAACAACGAACTCAAACTCAAAGGAGCCGTTTGTCACGGATACATTACCAGCATACAGAACACTTTGCTGAAGATTAAAATAAAAAGACTCTAAATCCTGTTGATCATTACTGAGCGTTTGCATTTGCTGTGTCTTATCAAACATTCTAGGCTTAAGACTACCATTAAACGAATCTAAAACAAGTCCATCAGCAGACTGCACCTCTCCTTTAATTACAACTTTGGTTAAAGCTTTTAGAGTGTCAACGGGTTCATTGGTATTCGCATGAAGCACCTGATTGATGACAAGCTTATTTTGCGGAATAGGTAATTTTAGAGCTGGATCTCCCAACAAAGTGAATTTCATTTTATTGGTCGTTGAAATCCCGCTGGAATTGAGGTCGTTTTTGAGCGCTCTCATCACTTCACCAAAAGTCAACAACGATCCAGCTTTTTCGGGAAGTGCATGGTTGTAAAAGGCTTCTGATAAATTTTTAGCATCTGACTCCGTAATCGTCCGGGTCGTCGTAAACAATGCTATACCACCACCCTTGGGATTTAACAAAACTCTCTCGCCTGCAGAAACACGTTTTGCATCATCGTATCGAGCAAACTCACAGGTTGCTGTTACGAAAACTGGTAAATTGTGTAGGTTCTCCCAGGAATTGATGTCATCCATTTCCAAAACGCGCTCTTCAGCCCATCCCACCTCACCACCATGACCATAATAATGGACGATGAGGGAACCTTTATTCACATTATCTACAATCGCTTGCTGAGCATCTGGATATCGTTCTCCTCCTGAGGAAGACTCTTGCGGATAAGCATCAAGATAGATCTTAGAAAGGTTGTAATTGTGGAAAGACGTATCAATACTTTCTGCGATTTTATCAATATTTTCTTGCAATCTTTTCTCCCAAGGCTCATCGACATCATCGGCTATAAAACAAATATTCCCTCGCCATTCACCAAAAGACTCTTGAGAGTAATAAGCCTCAATCTTATCTACGACGGCTTGTGCCTCCGCTTTTGTTTGAACCACCAAACGTCCGAGTCCGACATCCATACCGTCGCTTCTCATGGTAGCCTGAGCACCCTCTGAAGCATCCAAGTAAGCTAAAAAATCATCTGTGCAATAAGAAGGGCCGAGTTTAAAAGAATATTCTGACTGAAAGGTCGGGACAAAGTTTTGATTCGTGTACTGATTTTTCAACGCACCAATCCCTTTGTAATCGAAACTTGCATCGCCAAACAACAAGACGTTATCAGGTACCTCATCCCCCTCTGCTTTGTCGTACATCATACGAATGTATGACCTAATCGCAACCAGATCTTGTTTTCCAGAACTGAATTCGTTGTATATCGCATCGGTAGTAGCAACCTGAACCTTGATTCCATCTTCTACAACGTGAATTTGTGCCAAACGATTTGCTGACTCGAGAAACTCAGGAGCTGTAATGATTAATAAATCTGCCGGTTCTTGTCCGTGTAAATTTTGATTGGGAACCTTTTGGTCAAAAATCGGAGTTTTATAGCTGGTCTTTTTTAAGTCGTGAATTACAAATGTTTTCAAATCTTCTGTAGCAGCTGTAAAACTGAGTGATTCGTCAACCATCTGTTCGCTTATTAGAAAAGGATTTGTAACATCCCAAACCACGAAGTTATCTTCTGTTGAGGTAAGATTAAACTTGGTTAAATTCCCCGGACCAACCGAAGATGGCTCCCTAAAAAACAATTGCCCACCTGTATAATTCAAATCGCATTTGGACTGAACTTCAACATAGTCTAAGTAGGCAAAAGCAGTAGAATTCCCCATTTTGTCATAAGTAGCATTTAATTCTATCCGATCTAGATTGCTGTAGAATTCATCAAAGGCCTCTCCATCATCCACGTAAGTAGATGCACTTACCTGAGTACCAATAACCAGCTCTAAAACCTTGCTACCTCCGTGCTCGAAATTCACACTCGACGAACTTGATGAGCGCCCTACAGCTCGAGCAGCAATTCGAAGAGGCTCGCTTTTAATTCGATTTTTAAAATCAAAACCAATTGGGTACCGTTCTCCAAAAGAGAAATACTCCCCAAACCATTGCCTACCGGTATTTTTAAGATTCGTACTTTCAATTTCATGAAATTTTCGATCCGTATAATAATCCATTTCAATCGTTGAATTCAAGTCGCTTTCAAAAACAGCAACTCGCTTTCCGATTTGATTCCCTATGTGCAGAAAATAGTAATTATGATCGTCGTATATGTTGAGTATGTGTTTGAAATTTTTCTCATCATCTAAAGTCCATTGGTGGGGAGATTGCCCATAAAAAAGCACCCAATCATCGACATCAAAACGACCGTCATCTTGATCCTTAACGTGTATTGAATTTTCAACAAGATCGGCATTCCTAAATTCTCCATTATACTCCGGAAGCATTGCTCCGCCGTTTCCATACACTTGAATTTTTCTCGGATCGATCTCCGAGGGATTCAAACCCATTCCCTTTAAAAAATCATAATCAATCCGATACAAACCCTCTTCTGCTACTTGTAGCTTATACCAATCCCCCTGCGAGAGAACGGAGTTCACTGAAGCTTTTCGGTACAAAACATCTACATTTTTGTAGGAAAGGTTTATTTGATAATTAAACCGATTGATTTTGAAACCTGACTGAAAGGGGATGTATGAAAGGATTAAGTAAGGGATTTTTCGCTCGTATGAAATCACCCACGATAAGGTATTTACTGGATGCAATCTCTCTGCAATACGGGCCTCCGCTAAACTTAGCCTACTTTTCTCAACAACGTCTATCGTTACATTAACTTCATCTGTGTTTTCAGGCAATCTGATTTTCTTCAAGTAAACCGGATAATCATGCTTATCAAAGTCATAATAAGCCCCCGAAAAGCTCAAAACCTCTTGTTCATCATCCAGAACCGTCATAAACTTAGGAGAATCCCAATGTAAAGTCACCACACCCTCAGATTGGGCAACAGAGGATGTATGAATTACTACAAGCAGTAGGGTTAAAAAAAATCTAAAAAAAATCACAGAGACAGCGTTTATTGACCTTCAGAAACTTACAACGTTCAAAATAAATACATATTACATGAAACAAGAAGCTTTTGGCACAATTATTTCGGTTGTGTAGTCATTAAAGCAGTTTATGGTTGGGAAGCATTCTCAAAAATTTGAAAAATTATTGTATTATTGTGCATCATAATCCGAAAGTAATATGTCTAAAAATAGATTTTTTGCCCTTGTTGCGGTACTCATTTTTGCTCTCTCGCAAAATGTACAAGCTCAAGACCCTGCCTTTTCGCAGTTCTACGGAAATCCAATTTACCTAAACCCTGCAATGGCAGGTTCAGCAAATTGCCCCAGAATCTCTCTGCATCACAGGAATCAATGGCCAAACATAAAGTCATCATTTGTTACAAACAGCATTTCATTTGATCGAAATTTCGAAGAATTACGTGGTGGTGTTGGTCTTCAGATCGTTAAGGACATTGAAGGAGAAGGTGCCCTCAAAAACACTCAAGTTAGTGTTATGTACTCCTACCAACTACAAGCTTCAAGGAAACTCACCCTCGTAACAGGTATACAGGCGAGTTACCAACAAAGAGCTTTAGACAAAACAAAATTGCAATTTGGGGATCAAATAGACCCCAATTATGGATTTGTTCTCCCTACAAAAGAAAACATCAATCAATTCGCAGACAATGTGGGTTATGCAGATATTTCATTGGGAATTATAGCTTACACAAAAAAATATTTTGGAGGAATAGCCATACACCACCTAACGGAACCTGAAGACGCATTTATTGCGAACAGTAATTTACCAAGAAGACTCACAATACACGCAGGAACCAATTTCTCTGTGGGTAAATCAAGAAACTTAGGCCTTACCACAGACGAGCCCTTCGTTACACCAAACATTTTATACATGTCTCAAAACGGAGCGCGCCAATTGAATGTGGGGATGTCTCTAACCAATCAAAGTTTGTCCGGTGGGCTCTACTTCCGAAACAACTTCTCTAACTCAGATGCATTGTTATTAGTGATGGGGTATACGAGAGGAGGCATACGCGTTGGCTACAGTTATGACTATACTATTTCTGAACTCATGGGGTCCACAGGAGGTGCTCATGAAGTGTCTCTTACCTTACAATTAGACTGTAAAGACAAAAGAAAAAAACTAAAAGCGATAAAATGCCCTAAATTTTAGGTATTTTAGTCCCGCTAAATAAATAAGCACTACAAACAAGATAAGCATACCATGAAAATGTCTAAAACTTTATCTAAAATATATAGCATCGCAATTGCTGCATTTCTTTCGTCTTGCGGCAGTAGCACTCAAGAAGGTATTTCCACGACCACAGGCTGGAAAATCAACACCTCAGGCAATGGTGGTTTTGAGGCTCAATTAAACTACGAGCAACAAACTCCAGTAGGAATGGTTTTTGTTGAAGGAGGATCCTTCGTTATGGGACAAACCGGAGAAGACATCTTGATGGACAACAATGCAAGTCCACGCCAAGTATCTGTTGCCTCGTTTTACATGGATCAAACCGAAGTAACCAACGTGGCCTACAGAGAATATCTTTTTTGGCTGCAGAGAGTCTATGGTGAAAGTTACCCAGAAGTGTATTGGAATGCCATTCCTGACACCAATGCCTGGAGAAGCGAATTGGGCTTCAACGATCCAATGGTAAATAATTACCTTCGCCATGCTGGATTCAGCAGCTATCCGGTTGTAGGTGTATCCTGGGATCAAGCTCAAGACTATTGTGCATGGAGAACAGATCGTGTTAACGAATTGGCCTTGATCAAAGCTGGTGCTTTAAAACACAACACGGAGCAATTTGACGACGACAACTTCAACACAGAAGCTTACAAAACAGCCCAATACACCGGTGCTCAGAAAAAAGGATACCGCGATTTAGCCAACCCAAAAAATAAAGATGGAAGAAGAGGACGCCTGGAAGATGGTGTACTTACATCAAGCTATAGACTTCCAACAGAAGCCGAGTGGGAATACGCTGCATGGGGTCATGTTGGAAACTCCATCAATGGAAACGTATCGGAAGGCCGGTATTTCCCTTGGAATAGAAATTCCGTTCGAGACAATAGAAAACCTTTCCAGGGAGAATTGCTTGCGAACTTCAAACGAGGTGCGGGAGACAATATGGGTGTTGCAGGCAAACTAAATGATGCTGGAGCGCGAACCATGGAAGCAAAATCATTTCCTCCAAACGACTATGGATTGTTCGACATGGCTGGGAATGTTGCTGAATGGGTCTTGGACGTATACCGACCTCAAAGATCAGATGGTGATGACTTCATGCCTTTTAGAGGTAATGTTTTCGCAGACAAGGCGAAAGATGAAGAGGGATATTACTTAGAGGCAGATTCATTGGGTAGAATTCAAACCACAGAAGCTCTTGCGGAAAACAACCGAAGAAACTATAGAAAAGCAAAAAATGCCAACATAGGAGATGGTGACTTAGAGTCAAGCATTTACTACTCTAAAGGAGATACAGGTGGAGAAGCTGCTATGTACGACTACGGTAAAACGACGCTTATCAATGACAATGTCCACGTTTACAAAGGCGGATCATGGAAAGACCGTGCCTATTGGTTAAACCCAGGTTCACGAAGATTTTTAAACAGTGACTTAGCATCCGACAACATCGGATTCCGTTGTGTAACAGATCGAATGGGCTCACAAAATCTAGAGCCTAACAAGAAAAAAGCTTCCAGATATTAAAAAAAAGCCTCACAATTGTGAGGCTTTTTTTTTGGACAAACGAACTCGTTTCAAGACATACGTTTTCGAAACCATTTCAATTTTCCCTATTTTCACACCGGAATGATTAACAAGATTTACGACATATATCTCGAAAACCCTTGGATCTCTATAGATACCCGGAAAATAAGAAGAGGTGCGCTCTTTTTTGCACTAAAAGGGCCCAACTTCAATGCCAATGAATTGGCTATAGAAGCCTTGAAAAGCGGGGCTTCCTTTGCCATCGTTGATGAAGAAAAATACGTATTGGACCATCGCTATATTCTGGTAGATGACGTACTAAAAACGCTTCAACAACTGGCGAAACACCATAGAAAAAAACTACGATGTCCAATATTGGGTATCACGGGAACCAACGGAAAAACCACAAGTAAAGAGTTGTGTCTTCAAGTCTTGAAACAAAAATTCAAGACCGTAGCAACGCTCGGAAATTTAAACAATCACATTGGAGTCCCTCTTTCGCTGTTGTCTATTCCTTTAGACACGGAGTTTGCGATTATAGAAATGGGAGCCAATCACCTCGGTGAAATCAAATTCTTAAGTGAGATCGCCGACCCCAACTACGGGGTTATTACCAACGTTGGCAAAGCTCATCTGGAAGGCTTTGGTTCACTTGACGGGGTACTGGAAACTAAAACAGAACTGTACAGGTTTCTTGCAAAAAAAAATGGTTCTGTATTTGTAAAGGACAATCAACAGATCTTAATCGAAAATTTACCCGAAGGTTGTCCTAAAATTTCATTCGGACAAATGGGTGATAGCCGTTACCAAATAACCTACAAAGGAGCCCAACCCTACGTAAGAGTTGAAGTTGAAAGTGAAGAAATTCAAAGTCAATTGATTGGTGATTACAATTTTGACAACATTGCGCTAAGCATAGCGATTGGATTGGAATTTGGAATTGATCTCAAAAAAATAAAAAAAGGGATTGAAGAATACGCTCCCACGAACAACAGATCTCAAATCATTAAGACCCAATTAAATACGGTCCTGTTAGACGCATACAACGCAAACCCAATGAGTGTGGAAAAAGCCATTCAGAACTTAAGCAACATCAATCATTCGAATAAAATCATGATTTTAGGTGATATGTTTGAGCTGGGACAAGAGCAAGATAAAGAACACGTCAACGTCATAAATCAATCTCTGAACTCAGGAATAAAAGAAGTCTATTTTGTTGGAGACATTTTCAATCGTTTAAATCAAACAACTTACAAGTCGTTTAAAACTACGAATGAATTGAAGCAATACTTCAAAAGGAATCAAATGAAAGAGGCATTTGTCCTGATCAAAGGTTCTCGAGGGATGAAGCTCGAACAGTTACTCGATTGTCTATAAACTTTTTGCAAAGTCCTCTAAAACCACGCCGCCAAAATCACCTGAGCTCATCAACAGGACTACTGTTTTAGAATTTACTTCTTTCCGAATGGATTCGCAATATTTGGAACTGTCTACAAATACCTTTAGATCTTTTCGGTCGAAAGACTCGTAAACCAAAGCTTCAGAAAGATCTTCTAGATTCTTGTGAGCAACCGACTCAGGATCAAAATAAACATAAGCAACATCGACACCACTCATGGTGTGTTTGTATTCTGCCAAAAAGGACTTATTCAAACTACTAAAGGTATGAAGTTCCAAGCCCGTGATCACCTTATAATCTTTAAACTGTTCTTTTACGGCCTTTACCGTTGCGCGAACCTTGGAAGGTGAATGAGCAAAGTCTTTGTAGACCATCATGCCCTCTCGCTCGAAGATTTTCTCCAGACGTCTTGAGGCTCCCTTAAAACTGGCCATAGCTTTAAAGAAAGAACCTTCCGACAAGCCCAATTGTTTGCAAACGTTTAAGGCGCCCATCATGTTCAATAAGTTGTGAGCACCGAATATTTCAAGTTCCGTTTCACCACCTTCATGCGTGATGTAGGTTTTACCATTCTCAATTTTATATTCCGGAAGTTGATAAGGCTCTGTTTCAATCTCTGGGTTTGAAGATGAGATGATATTCAGAGTCTCGTCTTCAGAACAATAAGTCAAATACCCTCCGTCTTGAATTTGATCGATAAACAACTCAAACTGTTTTAAGTAATTGCTAAAGGTCGGGAATACGTTGATGTGATCCCAAGCAATACCACTAAGCAGCGCCACATGGGGTCTGTATAAATGAAATTTAGGACGTCTGTCGATGGGGGATGATAAATATTCATCTCCTTCCAAAACGATTACAGGGGCATCACTCAACTTCACCATGGTTTTAAAGCCGTCCAACTGTGCTCCAACCATATAATCGCAATCCATTTGAACATTTTGCAATACATGGAGTATCATCGAGGTGATGGTTGTTTTACCATGACTACCTCCAACAACGACTCTTAATTTATTTTTCGACTGTTCATACAAATACTCCGGATAAGAATATATACTTAAACCTAAGCTTTGAGCTTTTAGAAGTTCTGGATTATCCTCTCGAGCATGCATGCCCAAAATAACCGCATCTAATGCTTCATGAATTTTTTCAGGGAACCAACCCATTTCAGGAGGTAAAATACCAACTTCATCGAGTCGAGACTTGGAGGGGTTGTAAATGGCATCATCCGAACCTGTAACTACATCTCCTTTTTCATGAAGCGCTAATGCTAAATTATGCATGGCTGCTCCACCTATGGCAATAAAATGTACTTGCATGAGTTATATATGTAATATGAAAGATAAGCATATCCATCCGTGATACAAAAACTTAAACAGATTCTTCTACTGGCTTTGGTCGTCATTTCTTGTAAAAGCATTCAAAATAAGCCGGTTGCTGAAAAATCAGAATCCATTATTTTTGAAATGCACAGAGGAGGCTGCTACGGCACCTGCCCTATTTACAACTTAAGTCTCTACAATAGTGGACTGGTAAAATACCGGGGCATACGATTTACCAAAAATGAGGGGCTGTACGAATGGCGAATCGAGAATAAAGATTTTCAAATAATTAAAAAACTACTTTTAGAAAAATTCAAGAGAAGTTCCACACATAATTTGGCGGTACAAGACCTACCTCAAACCACACTCACCATAAATAACAAGTACCAAATAAAGTTCAAAGGAAGCTGCCCCAATGCTTTCAAAGCTGAATTGAAAGAAATCGAACAGCTCCTTTTAAAAAATGCGAATTGGGACTAGATTTCTATTTTATGCACAATATGTGCTTTCGTCAAATTTAATTATTTGCAGAAGATGAAATCATTATTGCTATAAGCCAACCGACGACTTCCATAGCAATCAATTGACCTTTCGCCTTTTTCCTCTAACAGATTAAATATTCTGGTTCATTAAATTGTTCTCTGTTTTCAGACCTAATTAGTGTTTTTGAACTTTTGTATGGTGAAGGGTCTGAAAGTGCAGTACCAATGATGGCGAAGGGTCCAAATAGAACACCCAGTATAACATGACCCGCTTTTTTACCATGAAACCTTTGTGCGTCCGCTTTAGCTTTCAGACACAGGTTTTCTCCACTAGCCAAACGATTCACATAGTTCTTGTAAACTTTATTTTGAAGGTTGTCAAATTCTACAGAGTAGATATCATCCGAAGGGATTGTGTGTTTAACTCGATTCGTTTTAAATACAATTGAACAATCTTTTATTCTCAAAA
>DLQO01000042.1:17076-20324 GCA_002478765.1 Flavobacteriales bacterium UBA7430 | reverse complement strand
TGCATTTTCATAATCTTCCTCAGTAAAAATGAAGGTTACCTCTGGTTGATAATAATCAAAAGGATCTTTGTCAGTGTGAATTTTAAGTGTGTCAATGTATGTCTTAAGAGAATCCTCAAGCCAATCTATTTCATAAGGAAAAACTTCTTTTTTTTCATTGTTGTAAATCACTTCCAAAAATAAAGGGTTTTTAAAATACTCATAAGAAGAATATCCTTCTGGATTCTTGTTTATGTATTCTTCGGTAAACTCTTCACCAGGACCAACACGTATTATCTTTACAGGTTCATCATACACCCTTCTCTGAGCATTTATTTTTATGGGAACACTACTTTCATTACGAGTAGTGTAGGTGTAAACTTGTTCGTAGCAACTTGCTAAACTGCACAATAAAAATAGTGCAGATAAATAAGTCAAAAAATGTGTGTTTTTCATTTGTTTTTGGTTTTAGTCGTCCGACCAATTTGCAAACAGTTCATCTACATATTTTTCGGTAGGATTATCGTAATCTTCCTTAATATTACCTCTCCATTCTTCCGAGCTTCTTGCATGTTTCAAAGCCTGTTCCAATTCCAAAATGGAACAGCCTTTTACCCAATATTTTGGTCTTGAAAAACAGGGCTTAAATTGATCTTCATCATCGATCAGGTCGTACCTGCTGAAGTGTAGTTTTTAATTTTATTTTGTTAATCCATTTTCTTATTTCTGCAGAAAGCTGACACCTGATTGCTGAAAGCTGATCGCTCGCTTACTCACAATCCCCTCCACAGTCTGTTGCATTTTCATAATCTTCCTCAGTGAAGATAAAGGGTTTATCTAAATTATGTTGATTTAAAGGGTTTCTATTACTGTATATTCTCGACGTGTCAAGATAAACTTCAAGAGCAACCCTAAGAGAGTCCTCAAGCCAATCTATTTCATAAGGAAAAACTTCTTTTTTTTCATTGTTATAAATCACTTCCAAAAATAAAGGATGGTTAAAATAATCATAAGCCCAATAGAGTTCACTTGGGTCACGACTTATATGCTCATGTGTAAATTCTTCATCATCATCGAGAATCATTATTTTTTCTTGTATAATCTGCTTTTCATAAGGATTTATTTTGATAGACACCCCAGTTTCGTTACGAACGGTGTAGGTGTAAACTCGCTCGTAACGACAACTTGTTAAGCTACAAAGTAAACAGATAGCAATCAGACAGGTCAAAAAATGTGTGTTTTTCATTTGTTTTTGGTTTTAGTCGTCCGACCAATTTGCAAACAGTTCATCTACATATTTTTCGGTAGGATTATCGTAATCTTCCTTAATATTATCTCTCCATTCTTCCCAGCTTCTTGCATGTTTCAAAGCCTGTTCCAATTGTAAAATGGAATAGCCTTTTACCCGATCGTTTGGAGTATTTAGATAGGTAAAAGTCTCGGATTGGTCTTCATCATCGATCAAATCATATCCTGCTGAAGTGTAATAGGGTTTATCTTCTATTTCAACAGATTGATAATTTGCTCTTTCAAATACATAATTTGATATGTTACAGTGGTTGATGTACCAGTTTCTTGTGAGAGCAATTTCTACGGTCTTTGCCCATGTTTCCAGCAGTCTTCTTTTATTTTTCGCCTTTGAACTTATGTCTGCATTACTCTCCATACAATCCCAATGACTTACACATGGTTTTACATAGCCTTCAGACACAAGGTGGTTGTAATTGTTTTTATGCAATTCTCGGTGTGCCCCATGAGCAAGTTCGTGTATGGTTGTTGCAAAGACCAAATCTGAATAGTTTCCATATTTTTGCAAAGAAATATCTGCTCCCCAATAGAGGGTTCTTTGGTGTACATGGCTGGAGCTTCCATTTTTTGCCCGAGCTGCGATTTTGAGTTGTTTTTTCCACCAGCTGTTTCTTGAAGGTGAGGTGAGTCCCATTCTGTCTCCGTAATAATAAAAATGAGCTGCCTGGAAAATTAAGGCATAATATTGCTGTTTATCCTTTACAAAATTGCTTCCCTGCCTTCCTAATTTTAAATTCCAACCGCCTCTCTTTTTAGGGCCGTTGTACACCGCTTGCCCTAGGGTTCCGGAACGAATGCTAAAGTGGTAACGCTCCCACCTGATGCTGTAATTGGCAGCCCTTCGAAAACGCCCGTTACAAGAAAATTTTCCATCGGCATCTGTCGTTCCTTTTCGGGTGGTAAACCATCTTCTGGCTCGAACAACAGCACCTTGAACAGGGATGTATCTGGAATTCCTGTTCTTGTTCTCGGAAAACGAATGATACACCTGAACAGACCCCTGAGGCCTCCATTTTCTTCTTCTGCGTTGATTGCCCTGATCTTCATCGGGCTCTAAATTGTCGGTAATACGCAGGGCTTCATCCACAAGGGCGTCGGTTGTTTCTCCCGAGGCAAAGCGCTTACCTTCATCATCCGGATCTTCGTCAGGGATAAATAATTTGGCCAACACTTCATGAGAAACACCGGCGGGCAACACTTTATCTACCGGAACAGCACAATATTGGTAGGTAGGCAGGGAATCCGGAATTTCAGGATCGTGGTAGTAGTCTCCATCCCCTAAAATTTCGTAATCCAAAGGATGGGTGTAGAGAGTTAATGTGGAATCTTCTTGCAACAAACTTAACTCCTCCTCATTTTGAGGTTTAAATTTAAGATACAAGTGGGTGGTTGTGATGCCGGCTCCCATCATTCGGTATGAACTGTTGTTTTGCTGAATATTATTCCATGCCTCTTTCATGGTTTCAACAGAATAAGGATTATCCAACTGCTTTCCGAGTTTTAGCATTCCCTCTCGGTTAAAAGTCTCGGCTGTGGGCTTATCCTTTTGACAAGATACGAAACACACTGCACCGATTAGCGCAATGCGCGTTAAAATATTTGTTTTCATTTCTTAAAAATTTCAATTACTAAATAATTTTATTTATTCAGTCACTAAAATTTCGCCTGATAATGTATAGAGTTTATCGTGATGAGCGAGAATGGAACTATCGAAAAGGAGGGGGTAAAACAATTTGAAAACCTACTGGGTTCAAAGTAAATTCATTTAGGGCGTTAAATCAGTTCTGAATCTATGCTAAACTTACGGAGATTATTTGCATATAAAAAACAATATACGTAATAATCTGACTTAATCTACTGTAATGAGTGATATCACTCCTACAAAACACAAAAATATCTTGAGTTGAAAAAGGGAATTGGGTATCAAAGCATCAAAACTCCATGGAAATCTGGGACTGCTC
>DLQO01000042.1:0-16899 GCA_002478765.1 Flavobacteriales bacterium UBA7430 | reverse complement strand
GGCCTTTGATCCTTGTTGCGTTCTTTCGTAAACTCTATTTCGGCTACAGGAAGGGAATCGGTGGACACAACCTCTAAATAAGAGCCATCACTTTCTGATATAAAACTCACTTTTTTATCTGAAACCTCAACCAGGAATCGCTTTACATAGTATTTCGATTTGGAAGCATCCCAATAAATCGCACTGACAGGTTTTTTAGGATGGAATTTTTCGAGCACCACCATATCCTCGGGGAAATGGGTACTTAAATCAAAACCTAAAAGTTGGTATTCTCCGGATTGAGAAATGACAAGTATTTTATCATCTCCAGCAAACTCGCCTAAAAGATCACCTCTGCCATCAATATTTAATCGCTGAACGGTGTCGTCAAACCAAATTTTCTGAGCTGCTAAGGTTGACACGCCTTTTGACTTTAACTCCACTTTACTTACGGGGTGTTTTGAAACCAGATTCCCCCTGGAACCTCTACCCTTTATGGCTAAGTCAGCAAAATCTGTATCGAACTTTAATTTTTTTGTTTTCGCTTGTGATTTTAAGATTACTGTAACCACCTCGGCTTCGCCATTCGGATTGGCCGAAAAATGCAACACCTTACTGCCTTTGTTACCAACTGTTAAATCGTATTCTTTATCACGTGTGATGCTTTTCACAGGAAAACGCTTCCTGTAGGTGTTTCCTTGTTTACCGTCACGATAAATCAAATTGTAAATGGTACGTGTGTCATTTTTCTTGAATATGGCAATGTGAATGACTCCTTTACCCACAAAGGTTTTCGGAGCGACTTTAGTCACGGTCATTTTTCCATCGTTTCGAAACACAATAACGTTATCAATGTCCGAACACTCACACACAAACTCATCTTTACGTAGTGAAGTTCCTATAAATCCTTCTTCTTTATTGAAGTACAATTTCTGATTTCTAATAGCCACTTTGGAAGCAACAATGGTTTCGAAAGTTCTGATCTCAGTTTTACGGGTTCTTCCTTCTTTGTATTTCTTCTTTAAGCCTTTAAAATAATCAACCGCATAATCAACCAGATTGGCGAGCTTATCGATCAATTCGGCAATAGTCTCTTCAATTCTCTTTAGATTTTCATTCGCCTTGTCTAAGTCAAATTTTGAGATTCGCTTGATTTTTATTTCGGTAAGACGAAGGATGTCTTCATCTGTTACAGGATCTTTTAGATGCTTAATGTGCGGTTGAAGTCCTATTCGGATGGCTTCGATGACAGCTTCCCAGGTTTCACATTCTTCAATATCGCGATAAATTTTATTCTCAATAAAAATTCGCTCTAAAGAAGCAAAATGCCATAGCGCCTGTTGTTCTGCTAATAAGATTTCCAGTTCGGCCTTTAATAGATGTAAGGTGTGAGCCGTAGATTGTTTCAGAATGTCTGAAACCGTCATAAAATACGGTTTGTCGTTTTTGATGATACAAGCATTCGGCGAGATTGATGTCTCACAATCGGAGAATGCATACAAGGCATCAATGGTTTTATCGGGAGAAACTCCTGCAGGAAGATGAATTAGAATTTCTACAAACTCTGCCGTATTATCTTCGATCTTCTTGATCTTTATTTTGCCTTTTTCATTGGCTTTGATAACGGAATCGATCAAACTCGAAGTTGTGGTGGCAAAAGGGACTTCAGTAATTCTAAGCTGCTTGGCATCTACCTGCTCAATACGAGCTCTTACTTTTATTTTACCACCTCGTTGCCCATCATTGTATTGCGAGAAATCGGCAATACCACCCGTTGGGAAATCGGGATAAACCTTCATCCCTCTGCCTCTTAAAATAGAAATGGAAGCATCGATCAATTCTACAAAGTTGTGAGGCATTATTTTAGTGGACAAACCAACGGCAATCCCTTCTACCCCTTGTACTAATAATAAAGGGAATTTTACGGGAAGTGTTACCGGTTCTTTGGTCCGACCGTCATACGTCGGTATCCATTCTGTAATCTTTGGATTAAACACAACTTCTAAGGCAAACTTAGACAGTCGAGACTCTATATATCTTGGTGCTGCAGCTCGATCTCCTGTAAGAATATTACCCCAGTTTCCCTGCATGTCGATGAGGAGGTCTTTTTGCCCCATATTCACCAGGGCATCACCAATAGAAGCATCACCGTGCGGGTGATATTTCATGGTATTACCAATCACATTGGCCACTTTATTGTACCGACCATCATCCATCTCTTTTAGCGAATGAAGAATGCGACGCTGAACAGGCTTTAAACCATCGTGAATGTCTGGAACGGCTCTTTCGAGAATGACATAAGAGGCGTAATCTAAAAACCAACCTTCATACATTCCGTCCACATGTGTTACCGTGCTCACTTCCTGTTCTTCCAGATTGAAGTTGTCTTCAGAATGTTCCATTTCTTCACTCATAACTATTCAACTCCTTTTTCTACGCGTAGGTTCTCAATGATAAATTGCTGACGATCGGGGGTGTTTTTACCCATGTAAAACTTCAACATTTCAGCGATGGTTTGTTCTTTGCCTATCATTACAGGCTCCAAACGAATATCTTTCCCTATGAAGCCTTTAAATTCGTTGGGTGAAATCTCACCCAAACCTTTAAAGCGGGTGATCTCCAATTTTCCTTTCAGCTTTTCGATAGCTGATGTTTTTTCACTTTGATCGTAACAATAGATGGTTTCTTTTTTGTTGCGAACTCTAAACAATGGCGTTTGAAGAATGTACAAATGCCCTTCGCGAATTAACTCCGGGAAGAATTGCAAAAAGAATGTGATCAGCAACAAACGAATGTGCATACCATCTACGTCGGCATCGGTTGCAATGACCACGTTGTTGTAACGAAGATCTTCCAAACCATTTTCGATATTTAATGCTGCCTGAACTAAATTAAATTCTTCGTTTTCATAAACGATCTTTTTGGTCAAGCCGTATGAGTTCAAAGGCTTACCTTTTAAACTAAAAACGGCTTGTGTATTAACATCGCGCGATTTCGTAATGGAACCACTGGCAGAATCTCCCTCCGTAATAAACAGGGTCGTTTCTAACCGTCGCTCTTTCTTGATATCGCTATAATGCACCCTACAATCGCGTAATTTTTTATTGTGAAGATTGGCTTTTTTAGCACGCTCTCTGCTGAGTTTTTTTATTCCAGCCAAATCTTTTCTTTCTCGTTCGGCCAGTAATATTTTCTTCTGAATCGCATCGGCAACTTCAGGATTTTTATGAAGGTAGTTGTCGAGCTTACTCTTCACAAAATCGTTTACAAAAGTTCGTACCGTAGGCAAATCAGGCCCCATATCAGTAGACCCTAATTTAGTTTTTGTTTGAGATTCAAAAATCGGCTCTATAACCTTGATGCTGATGGCTGCATTTATAGCCTGACGAATGTCAGAGGCTTCGTAATTCTTTCCGTAATACTCGCGAATCGTTTTTACGACTGCTTCTCGGAAAGCGGCCTGATGGGTTCCGCCCATAGTGGTATGCTGACCGTTTACAAAGGTATGATAGGACTCGCCATATTGATTTCGCATATGGGTCATCGCGATCTCAATATCGTCACCTTTTAAATGAATTACTGGATAGTGGGTCGTACCTTTTTCGATCTCATTATTCAACAAGTCGTAAAGTCCGTTTTCAGAATGAAACTTCTCACCGTTGTAGAGCATCGTGAGCCCGGTATTCAAATAGGCATAGTGCCACATCATTTTCTCTACGTATTCATTTACATAGCGAAAATTGTGAAAGATCGCCTCGTCCGGAATAAAGGAAACCCGTGTTCCTTTTCTCACCGATGTTTCCTGAATCGCTTCTTCGAGGGTAACTTCTCCTTGTTGAAACTCTACAACTTTCGTTTGCCCGTCTCTAACCGATTGAACTCTAAAATAATCGGAAAGTGCATTTACGGCTTTTGTACCAACACCATTCAATCCTATGGATTTCTTAAAAGCTTGTGAATCGTACTTCCCTCCGGTGTTAATTTTGGAAACACAGTCGATCACTTTTCCAAGTGGAATACCTCTACCGTAATCCCGAACGGTAACTTTTTTCCCGCGAACACTTACTTCAATATTTTTTCCGTGCCCCATGACGTACTCATCGATGCAGTTATCTACCACTTCCTTAAGGAGTATGTAGATCCCGTCATCGTGCGCCGTTCCGTCGCCTAACTTACCAATGTACATTCCCGGACGCATACGAATGTGCTCCTTCCAGTCTAAGGACCTGATACTATCCTCTGTATATTGATTCTCTGCCATAAGAGTTCTTGAATGTTTTCTGAAAAAGAAAAGTAGCATAGACTAAAACTATACTACTTTCTAAAAATAAAAAATTATACGTATTCGATTGAGCAGATTAACTGAAAGCTCTACACAACTTTATCAACAATTAAACGTTGAATCTGAAGTGCATCACATCTCCATCCTGAACGATGTACTCCTTCCCCTCAATGGACAATTTACCAGCCTCCTTACAAGCCAACTCAGAACCCAAAGAAACATAATCATCATAACCAATAACCTCAGCTCTAATAAACCCTTTCTCAAAGTCGGTATGAATTACGCCGGCCGCTTGAGGCGCCGTAAAGCCCTCTTTTATGGTCCAAGCCCGAACCTCTTTTACACCTGCCGTGAAATAGGTTTGAAGCTTTAACAAAGCATAAGCTGTACGTATTATCTTCTTTACCCCAGGCTCGTCTAACCCCATGTCTTGCAAAAACTCTTGGCGCTCATCAAAGGTGTCCAACTCCATAATATCTGCCTCCATACCTGCAGCTATAACAAGCAACTGAG
This sequence comes from Flavobacteriales bacterium UBA7430, assembly GCA_002478765.1. Classification (GTDB taxonomy): domain Bacteria; phylum Bacteroidota; class Bacteroidia; order Flavobacteriales; family UBA7430; genus UBA7430. The sequence continues at coordinate 12,125 of DLQO01000042.1, read as the reverse complement.
CATCCTCGTGCTTAATCATCTCACGAACGGCATCGACGTGCGCATTACCGTCAATAGCCTCATCCTCATTAACGTTACATATGTAAAGTATGGGCTTATCGGTTAGTAGCATTAAATCCTCTACAACCTCTTTTTCTTTCTCTGTCAAATCAATAGATCGTGCAGACTGCCCAGCCTCAAGATGCGATTTATACAACTCAAGAAGCGCTAAAGTCGTTGCCGCCTCTTTATCTCCTGTTCTGGATTTTTTCTTCGTTGTTTCAATCTTTTTCTCTACAGACTCTAAATCTTTGATCTGAAGCTCTATATCGATGGTTTCCTTATCTCTAACCGGATCTATAGAACCGTCTACATGCGTAATGTTATCATTTTCAAAACATCGCAACACGTGTATGATTGCTTGTGTCTCTCTAATATTCGCCAAGAACTTATTTCCTAGCCCCTCACCTTTACTTGCGCCTCGAACCAAACCGGCAATATCTACAATCTCAACAATAGCTTGCTGCACACGCTCAGGATTAACAAGCGCTTCCAACTTTGCTATTCTTTCGTCCGGCACTGGTATTACACCAACATTAGGTTCAATGGTAGCGAAAGGATAATTCGCTGCCAAGGCCTTGGCATTTGACAAACAATTAAACAAGGTTGATTTACCAACGTTAGGCAATCCGACAATTCCACACTTCATAATAAACTTTTAGGGCTGTAAAGATAGTTTTTGAATTCAATAATAAGAATCTGTAAGACAAAAAAAGAGGTCGCTTTCGACCTCTTTTGTGATTTCATATCAAGCAGTGAACTATGAAGCGAAAATCGGGAAAGCACCCATCATTTCGTTTACTTTGTCACCTACAGCTTTTAAAGCTTCTTCATTTTCGTAATTTAAAATAACCTCATCAATCAGATCAACAATTTGAACCATGTGTTGTTCATTTAAACCTCGAGTTGTTAGAGCTGCTGTACCCACACGAATACCCGAGGTAACAAATGGCGATTGATCGTCAAAAGGGACCATATTTTTGTTAACCGTAATATGCGCCTTTACCAAAGCATTTTCCGCATCTTTACCCGTCACATTCTTCGACCGTAAATCAATCAACATGCAATGATTGTCCGTTCCCCCGGAAACCACGTCATATCCTTTAGCTACAAGAGCATCAGCCATAGCAGTTGCATTTCTCTTCACCTGCAACGCATATTCAAAATAAGCATCCGTAAGCGCTTCACCAAAAGCTATCGCTTTTGCAGCAATTACATGCTCCAAAGGGCCCCCTTGCATTCCAGGGAATACGGCAGAGTTTAATAAAGCAGACATCATACGAACCTTACCTTTAGGCGTTTTTAACCCCCATGGATTTTCAAAATCTTTTGGCAACATGATTAGACCTCCACGAGGTCCTCTCAAAGTCTTATGTGTTGTTGTCGTTAAGATGTGACAGTGCTCAACAGGGTCGTTTAAAACTCCTTTGGCAATCAAACCTGCTGGATGAGAAATATCGGCCATCAAGATGGCTCCAACTTTGTCTGCGATTTCACGAAAACGCGCATAATCCCAATCTCTTGAATAGGCCGATGCTCCACAGATGATTAATTTAGGCTGCTCTTTAAGCGCAATAGCCTCAACTTTATCCATGTCAACACGACCGGTCTCTTTCTCTACTCCGTAAAAAGAAGGGTCATAAAGCTTCCCTGAAAAGTTAACGGAAGAACCGTGAGTAAGGTGCCCTCCATGAGAAAGATCAAAACCTAAAATCTTATCTCCCGGCTTTAAACATACCAAGTAAACCGCAGCATTTGCCTGTGACCCAGAATGAGGTTGTACATTAGCGTACTCAACACCAAACAAAACTTTAGCTCGATCGATAGCGATTTGCTCAACTTCATCAACCACTTCACAACCTCCGTAGTATCGTTTGCCCGGATAACCCTCAGCGTACTTATTGGTTAAGCAAGAACCTGCAGCCTCCATTACTTGATCACTAACGAAGTTTTCTGAAGCAATTAATTCAATACCATAAACCTGACGTTCGTGCTCTTCTTGAATTAACTCGAAAATTTGTTGGTCTCTTTCCATGATTATTTTAGCGTAGTTAGCGTTGTTTTTCTTAATTTAGTTTGCAAATATAATTCTTAATTGTGTAAAATTTATGTTAATATGATAAAAGCAAACGATTCGAACAGAAAATCATGGATTTCTGTTCCAAAAGACTCTGACTTCCCTATTCAAAACATCCCTTTTGGTGTGTTTAAAAAACAAAATAACCAGGTTTGCATCGGAACTCGTATTGGAGATGTTGCCATTGATTTAGGGCTGCTGCAAAAATTAAACTATTTTAAAAACATTCCCTTAAACAGGGATGTCTTTCAAAAAAAAAAATTAAATGATTTTTTGAAACTAAAAAAAACCGTGTGGCGACAAGTAAGAGATCGGATAGCAGAAATCTTTGACGACAAGCACCACTCCGAGTTTAATCATAAAAAAGAAGTACTTCACGCTGTGGAGGAAATTGAAATGATGATGCCCATAAAAATTGGGGACTACACAGACTTTTACTCGAGTCGACAGCACGCATACAACGTAGGCTGTATGTTCAGAGATCCAAAAAACGCACTACTACCCAACTGGTTGCACATGCCCGTCGCCTACCACGGAAGAGCATCCTCCATTATTATATCAGGTACTGACGTCTACAGACCTATGGGACAGCAATTAATGGAAAACTCTTCAACACCTACCTTCGGGCCAACAAGACTGTTGGACTTTGAATTAGAAATGGCCTTTATAACAGGTCAAGGAAATGAATTGGGAGAGCAGATTAAAACCTCTGAAGCGGAAAATTATATTTTTGGTATGTGCGTGTTTAATGACTGGTCGGCTAGAGACATACAAAAGTGGGAATACGTTCCACTAGGCCCATTTTTAGGGAAAAACTTTGCATCCTCCATTTCGCCCTGGATCGTAACGCTTGATGCACTCGAACCCTTTCGAGTAAATGGAGAAAAGCAGGATCCCGCCACCTTACCTTATTTAAGGTTTGAAGGTCAAAAAAATATTGACATTGAATTGGAAGTCCAGATTTCCTCCGATAACTTTGCGCCTCATTCTCTAACAAAGTCCAATTACAAACACTTGTACTGGAACATGGCACAACAATTAGCCCACCACACAATAAATGGTTGCAATGTCAATGCGGGAGACATCATGGCGTCAGGAACCATATCCGGAAGTAATCCTGAAACATACGGCTCTATGCTAGAACTAACTTGGAAAGGCACCAAACCCATCAAAATGCCCGACGGTACAGATCGAAAATTTTTAAATGACTACGATACAATTCACATGAAGGCCCATGCAAAATGCGGCAACTACCGAATTGGATTCGGCGAAATACGAACAAAAATTCTTCCCGTAAAAAAACAATCTTTTGCTTCTAATTGATGTATAAAATTCCCATATTCACTTTTTGAATAGCACAATTTCCCTAAGTTTATACAAAGTACGAAAACAGGATGGATGAAGTAGCCTTAGAAAAGGAGAATAAAGAAATTGTACGACGTTACAAAACCCTATTGCGAAGTTGCAACAGTGATATCACTAGAGAAGATAAAAAACTTATCAGACAAGCTTTTAATTTTGCCGTCGAAGCACATAAAGATGTCCGAAGAAAGAGTGGCGAGCCCTACATATTTCATCCGATTGCTGTCGCACAAATTGTTGCTAAAGACATTGGCCTAGGAGCAACCTCCATTGCCTGTGCGCTACTCCACGATGTCGTTGAAGACACACATTACACACTTGCGGATATGGAGCGTATTTTCAATCCCAAGATTCGGCAAATTATTGATGGACTCACAAAGATTTCTGTTTTTTCTGAAAAAGACATATCAGCTCAAGCTGAAAACTTCAGAAAGATGTTACTTACAATATCTGATGATGTACGCGTCATCTTGATTAAACTTGCAGACCGCCTTCATAACATGCAAACATTGGATGCAATGCCGAGGCAAAAACAACAAAAAATCAGTTCTGAGACCCTTTACATATACGCACCCTTAGCGCATCGTCTTGGGCTTTATACTGTAAAAACAGAACTCGAAGACTTGGGTCTAAAATACACCGAACCCGATGTGTACAATGAAATCATTCAACAATTGAATGCTACCAAAAATGCACGAATTAAATACATTCAAAAATTTACGAAACCTCTAAAGGAATCCCTGAAAGGGCACCAATTACTTTTCTCGATCAAGGGGAGGCCTAAATCCATTTTTTCCATCAGGAAAAAAATGAAAAACCAAGGCGTCACTTTTGATGAGGTCTATGATAAATTTGCCATTCGAATCATCATCGATTCCGAGCTAAGTAATGAGAAATCGGATTGCTGGAAAACCTACTCCTTAATTACCGACCACTACCGCCCTAACCCAGATCGACTGCGTGACTGGATTTCCACCCCCAAAGCAAACGGATATGAATCCTTACACACAACAGTAATGGGCCCGAATGGCAAATGGGTTGAAGTACAAATACGAACCGATCGTATGGATGAAATAGCTGAGAAAGGATATGCTGCTCACTGGAAATACAAACAAAAAGGGAATTACAAAGAGGGTAACCTAGAAGATTGGATCAATCAAATAAGAGACATGCTGAAAAACCCAGAATCCAATGCTGTTGACTTTCTGGAAGAATTCAAACTCAATTTATTTTCAAAAGAAATTTTTGTCTTCACACCCAACGGAGATTTAATCACACTACCAAAAGGTGCATCTGTGTTGGATTTTGCTTTTGACATCCACACACAACTGGGGGCCACCTGCCTCGGCTGCAAGGTTGACGGTAAAATTGTGCCTTTAAGCCACAAACTAAAGAGTGGTGATCAAGTAGAGGTCATCAGTTCTCAAAAACAAAAACCTAAAAAATCTTGGCTAAACATAGTCGTAACCGCACGGGCAAAAAACAAAATTAAAAGCTCTCTGAAAGATGAGAAAAAACAAATTGCTGAGGAGGGGAAAGAAATTCTTCGCAGGAAATTAAAACACATCAAACTCCCTTTTGATGAGGAAACCATCAACAAGTTGATGAGTTACTTTAAGTACAAAACAAGTTTAGACCTTTTTTATGACGTAGGTACGGGGGTGTTAAACAACCTATTGATTAAAGATTTTGCAAGAAATCGGAACAATTGGTATCAATACATCAAAAATAAACTTTCAAAAAAGATCGATAAAATCATTCCAATAGATGAAGAATTAAAGCTTGACACTTTAGTCTTTGGTGCCAATGATGAAAAGTTAAATTACACTTACTCAAAATGCTGTAGCCCGATACCTGGAGATGAAGTTTTTGGATTTACAACCATCAAAGATGGTATAAAAATTCACCGACAAGATTGCCCAAATGCAATCCGGCTGCAATCAAACTTTGCTTATCGAATTCTCGAAACGAAATGGATTGACAGCAGCCATAGAAAATCAATCGCAATGATTCACATCAAAGGCATAGATAGCATGGGATTTATCAATGATGTTACTCAAATTCTTTCCAACAACTTAAAAGTAAACATTCAGTCAATGAATATCAGTAGTTCTGATGGGATTTTTGATGGAATGATTACGATCCTGATCAATGATAAAAAGAATTTAGCAGCCATCATTGAAAACATCAAAAAAGTAAAAGGAATCACTTCCGTGAGTCGAAAATTTAAAAGTAGTTAATTGTTAATATGAATTCGAAATTAATGCTTAGTTTTACGGCTGTTTTGAATCCTATCAGGATACATGAGTAAGAAAATACAAGAGCAAGTAAAACAGGTATTTACGACCTACCTAGAACAAAACGGGCAAAGAAAAACTCCCGAACGTTTTGTTATACTCAAAGAAATTTATGATTACCAAGATCATTTTGACGTAGAAACACTTTACATCAAAATGAAAAATCATAATTACAGAGTGAGTCGTGCTACTTTATATAACACAATTGAACTGCTCTTGGATTGTAATTTGGTTCGAAAACACCAATTTGGGAAAAACCAAGCTCAATACGAAAAAAGCTTTACGAACAAACAGCACGACCACCTGATCTGTACAGACTGCAAAAAAGTATTTGAATTCTGTGATCCAAGAGTTCAAAACATAATTAATGCCGTAGAAGACAATCTGGGATTCAAAATCATGCATCACTCTTTAAACATGTACGGTATCTGTAAAAAGGATGCCTGTGAAAATAGCACCTCCAAATAAATCACAACTCTAAGCACAAACAAGATGGCAGTTGATGTTCTCTTAGGTCTTCAATGGGGAGACGAAGGAAAAGGAAAAATAGTAGATGTTCTAACATCTGATTACGACATTATAGCCAGATTTCAGGGTGGTCCGAATGCCGGACACACACTTGAATTTGATGGAATCAAACACGTTTTACACACCATTCCTTCCGGAATATTTCATCCCACGGCACTAAACGTTATCGGAAATGGTGTCGTAATCGATCCCGTAATTTTCAAAAAAGAATTAGAGGGTCTGGAAAACCTTAATGTCAATGTAAATGGCAAGCTTTTAATTTCACGAAAAGCGCATTTAATCTTACCCAGTCATAAATTGCTTGACGCAGCTTCTGAACAAGCAAAAGGAAAAGATAAAATTGGATCCACTCTGAAAGGTATCGGACCAACATACATGGACAAAACCGGTCGTAACGGTCTTCGAATTGGCGATATTGAATTGTCTGATTTTAAAGAGCGTTATGATAAACTCGTTGCCAAACATCTCCAAATTTTAAATCACTACGATTTCGAATACGACTTGGAATCCATGGAGAAGGATTGGTTTGAGGCCATCGAAAGATTGAAGCAAATCGAATTTATCGATAGTGAACACTACTTGGTTCATGCACAAAAAGAAGGGAAAAAGGTTCTGGCAGAAGGAGCTCAAGGATCTCTACTGGACATTGACTTTGGAACTTACCCGTTTGTAACTTCCTCAAATACGGTTACTGCAGGAGCATGTACCGGTCTGGGAATCGCCCCAAACAAAATAGGAGACGTTTTTGGAATATTCAAAGCTTACTTAACGCGAGTTGGTAGTGGTCCTTTTCCTACAGAACTATTTGATGATACCGGAGCTGCAATACAAAAAGCTGGAAACGAATTTGGAGCAACCACTGGTCGAGCTAGAAGATGTGGCTGGGTTGACCTTCCAGCTTTAAAATACGCCATCAACATCAACGGTGTTACCAAACTGATGATGATGAAAGCAGACGTATTAAGTGAATTCCCTACCATTAAGGTTTGTACACATTACAAGTACAACGGAGAAATCATTGACTACCTTCCATACAACATTGAAGGTGACAAAATTGAACCGATTTACAAAGAATTTCCTTGTTGGAAAGAAGACTTAACAAGTAAAACCTCTATGTCTGACTTACCCAAAGAACTTACAGACTACGTAGAGTATCTTGAAAAAGAACTAGAAACACCTATTGTTATCGTTTCTGTTGGGCCGGATCGAACACAAACCATACTTAACAACTTTTAAAAAAACAGTCCCGACACTCGGGACTTTTTTATGAATCGACATTTCACTCATACAATATTCTTGTTGCTAATACTTTCACTCACGGGTAATGTATTGAAATCTCAAACGCAAATTGAAATCGTCAATGCCGATGAAATATATTTCAACAAAAAAATAAGTGCTGAACGTCAAGTTCTCATTGGGCAAGTGAAAGCAAAACATGAAAACCGTTTTCTTACATGCGACAGTGCCTATTTCTATTCCAATGACAACAGAATAGAAGCATTCAGTAACATTCATATTTGGGAAGGAGATCGTTTGAACTTGTACGGTGAGTATTTGAGCTATCAAGGAAATGAACAGGTTGCAGAAATACAAAACAATGTTCAATTTCAGCACAATCAAATGCAACTGACAACGAATCAACTTGAATACCAATTTGAAACCCAAAAAGGGATCTACGAAAATAAAGCACTGATTACAGAGAAAGAAAAATCTCTAGAAAGCAATGCAGGAATCTATTACGCCATCGATGAAAAGTTTGACTTTTACGGACAGGTAGTCATTGAAAACTTGAAAAACAAACTTTATGCAGATACGGTTTACTACTGGCTAAACAAAGAATACGCAGTCTTTAACTCAAACGGCATCATACAAAACGGTGAGTATCACGTTCAAGCCAAACAAGGCTGGCTCGACCAAAAGAAAGGTGAAGCATTCCTGAATGGTCAGATCAAAATCACTGACTTAGAAAACTTCTATGTCTTGCGTGCAGATACAACATCGCTAACCCAAAAAATGAATCGATCGGTTTCATATGGGACACCACTACTCAGCATCCCTCTCAGCGGAGATACGCTGTACTTGACGGCTGATACCCTGGTTCAGGAAAAACTCATCAATCAACATCACGTTAAAGCATACCCAAAAGTAACCTTCAAAACTTCTGAGATCCTTGGTTCTTGTGACTCCATGAGCTTTAACTCTGGAGAAGAGCATATTTACATGCATAAAAAACCTGTTGTATGGGTCAACGACTTTCAACTCACTGCAGACACACTAAGCATGCAGCTGCTCGATAATGTTTTACAATGGGCATTGTTTGACCAAAACGCATTCATAGCTTCAAAAGTAGACAGTACACCTACCTTCAATCAAATAGGTGGAGAACACATGAAGGCTTATTTTTTAGATAATGAACTGACAAATATTGCAGTGAATGGAAATGGTGAAAGTATTTACTTCATTACCGATGAAGAAAACAAAAAACCTAAAAGTATCAATAAAATCATTTGCAGTAACATGAACATCCTTATCAAGGAACGCTCCATCGAGCAAATCAAATTTTACAAAAAACCGAAAGCAGTGTTACTTCCTATTGACCAATTAGATACTTCTGACTTGCTGCTAAAAAAATTCAAGTGGATTGAATCAAACGGAGATCAAAATAAAATCAAAACCATTATTGGTGGCAATCGTACTTTTTAACACTTCAACACTTTTTTAAGGGCATATTTTGTTGGTTCAAATTAGATGTCTGGGACAAGAATAATGGTCAAAAGCTTTGAAGTAATTGAATTTTTAGTAAATTCACCCTTTCAAAGAAACTGAATACATTTAAAAAATAACAAAGAAACTAATTACAACAGGTATGAAAAAGATTATTCTTTCATTAGCAGCAGTTTTAGCTTTTGCACTAACTTCTGATGCACAAACACGTAAAGGAACTGTATTGTTAGGTGCAGGTAGTTCATTGACTGAAACTGGTTGGATGGACCTTGAAATCACACCTAAAGTAGGATACTTTGTACAAGATGGTGTCGCTGTCGGTGCAATGATCAACTTCTCAAACAACAACGAAGACAAAACAGCTTATGAATTAAGCAGCAGTGAGTCTAGTATTGGTGTTTTCGCTCGTTACTACGTGTCTAACAACTTATTTACTGAAGTAGGCCTTAGCAGCGTAAGCAAAAGCAGCGAAGCTCTTAAAAGTGTTGCTCAAGAAGCTACGGACGCTCAAGGTAACCCTGTAACTCTTCCAAATGTAGATAAAGTTGTAGAAGAGTCTACAAGCTCTATGGACATTAACCTAGGTATGGGTTACACGATCGTTTGGAGAGAACATTTTGCTATCGAGCCTTTTGTGAATTTAGTTTTCTCTAATGGAGAAGTGAAAGGGTTTGACAATGCAAGCTCTGCTGTTAACTCTCACGATGTTAAAGGAACAAAATTTGACTTAGGGGTAAGCTTTAGCTTATTCTTCTAAGAAGATTTTTCAAACACATACAAAAAAGGTTGTCTTAAACAGACAACCTTTTTTTTTACCTAAAATATTCCGACCATAACATCGTTCAAATTATGAATCACGTTCGTTACTTTTCTAAACTTCTTCTTTTTTGGTTGTGTTTTTTTCTTGTCAATAGACTTTTTTTTGCCATCTATTATCAGTCGGAACTCTCTTCTATTGCCGGTAAAGAAATATTAAAGGTTTTACCTAACGCTCTTCCCCTAGACCTGTCTTTCATCGCTTACCTGTCTGCAATATTTGTACTCTTGCTATTCGTCCATTCTACATGCAATCACAAGACTGTAAGTCGTATTGTAAGTAATGTCATACTCGCACTCAATTACTTTTTCATTCTCATCACATCCATGATCATAGGAAGTGAAATCTCGCTTTATGACGAATGGAGTACAAAATTAAATTACACCGCTATTAGCCACTTAAAAAATCCTTCAGAAGTTTTTTTAACAGCGAGTTTTAGCAATTATATAACCCTCGCCATTGCACTTATCCTTGGAACATTATTTATGGTCATCTATAAAAAATGTGTGCATCAACACTTTGAAAACTCTAAGACTGGCATTCTATTCAATACAATCAAATTGCCCATAGTCTTGGGTCTTTTATTATTGGTTATCCGGGGAGGTTGGGGTGATGTGCCACTGAACACCAGTGATGCTTATTTCTCCAAACACATCATACTTAATGATCTAGCAGTAAATCCGAACTGGAATATCATTCAAAGTATTTTAAAAAGTAAAAATGACTTTAAAGGCAATCCCTACCAAAAACATACGGATGTTGAATCCGAAAACTTCTTCTCTGAATTCTCCGAGCATAAAAACGACTCTACAACTAGCGTTTTGAATACCGACCAACCCAACATTGTTTTTATCGTTCTGGAAGGGTGGTCGGCAGACAATATTGAAACTCTGAAAGGACTTGAGGGAATAACCCCTCACTTTAAAAACTTGGAAAAAGATGGGCTGTTGTTCACCAACTTTTTCACAAATGGCTGGACTTCCGACCAAGGAATCTCATCTATTTTTTCTTCGTTCCCGGTATTTCCTTACGTCGCTATTATCAATCAAATTGATAAATCCAGAAAATTACCCAGCATCAGAAAAGCTCTTGGAAATTATCATTCCTCTTTTTTTTACGGTGGGCAACTTACTTTCGGAAATATAAAAGGGTACCTATTGTCTCAAAATTTTGACATCGTTAAAGACCATAACGATTACAATAGCTTGCCTGCAGGTCGATTGGGGGTTCATGACGAATACATGTTCACTCAATTTAAAGAAGAATTATCGGAACTCCCCGAACCATTCATGAGCGCACTATTTACGGTGAGTTCACACAGCCCTTATGACTTTCCGGGCGAGCACAAACTATCATTCAACAGTAAGTCTGACAAATACGTGAATTCTGTAGCATATTCCGATCGTTGTTTGGGAGAATTCATGGAACAAGTAAAGTCGGAAAATTGGTATAAAAACACCTTATTTGTTCTTGTTGCCGACCACAGTCATAGATCTCCTAGAGAATGGAGAGTTGCTCAAAAAGAACGATTTCAAATTCCCATGTTGTGGTATGGAGAAGTGCTCAAAGAAGATTACATCGGTAGCACACATCATCAAATGGGATCTCATGTAGACCTATCTGCCACACTGCTCAACCAATTGAACGTAAGTCATTCAGAATTCTTATGGAGTAGAGACTTGCTAAATACGTCTGTAAAACCTGCCATTCCCTATGCATTCCATAGAGGATATGGCTTGATGAATCGAGATGGTTATTATGCTTTTTCTGAAGATTATCAAACCATTTTCGAACACCATTACAAAGACTCTATTGCTGGAAAACAGATGAAAAAAGAAGCTGAATTGTATTTCCAAACAGCTTTTCAGGATTATCTTGGACTCTAAGGCAGCCACAAACTTCATCGCTACAGATACCTTTTCTGCCAGGACCGTTCCAAAGGCAACTCCCAGGCATCTAACAAGTCTGATTTTGATGTAATCAGATTGTTATATACGATTGTTGTTCCATGAATTTCACCAAGTTTTATCTTAGACTTGAATTCGTTTGTAGGGCAAACAAGAACTTGCTCACCTTGCTTGTAGGCTATTGAAAACCGATCGAAAAAAGATACTGCATATTTTGTCCCAAAGGCTTTAAACAACCCCGTAAAAGAGTCTATGGAACAACCCGAAGCCATTTGCTTTTGTTCATCAGCTGCTATAAGGACAAAACAGTCGTGCAACAATAGATGAGAAGCATGCATCGGCGACCCGTGGGTTGACCATTTATCAATGAATTG
>DLQO01000052.1:2343-5102 GCA_002478765.1 Flavobacteriales bacterium UBA7430 | reverse complement strand
TTGATTTTATATAATGATTTAGCCAAACATAAAGTCTTAAGTTATGATGATTAGAAAAATCTTAGGGTGCATGGGCCTTGTAGGTTTGATTTGCTTTGTTTCCTGCAGGAAAGATACAGGTATCACCGAATCCGAGCCACAAATTACTGTTGTCGGGAAAAAGCTGAAAAACCCTTATTCGGTTGACAATATGAGAAAGGCTTATGCCAGCTTGATGGAAAAGCAGGAAGGCCAAAGGGTTTCTTATGAAGCACGATTATTGCGTGATTCCATGGATATTCAGCTTACGGATTACTATGTCAGATTTTTGATTGAAAATGACGCTCAAAAGAATTTGTTGTTGGCAGATTCTTTCAATCTGTCTACAGTTCCCTTGGATGTTGAAATAGAACAAGATGTTGACCATTATGTGGATGAAACGACAATTACAGACGAGGCTCAGTGGTTTTATACTTCAGTACCAAAAGCGTATTCGTTTCATCCGCACATAACTTATGAGAAGTTAGAAGACCTTTTTTTGTTTGAAGAATCCGAAGCAGATGAAAGATTGGGAACCAATGGGGTTTCGATGAATTTTTTGTACGATTTGGAGGATGAAGCTCTTTTGATGACCGATAATTATGAGAAACTAGATGAGGATGAATCTCAAAGTTCATTCCATAGACGTCGACGTCGGGTGAGACCAAAGGGGCACATAAGGGTTTACAATACATCTACAAGAAAATTAGACCCTGTTGCAGGTGTAAAAGTAAAAACCAGGCGTTGGTTCAAATGGGCAAAAGGTTGGACAAATTCTGAAGGATATTACCAAGTAAATAAATCTTACAGACGCAGTGTTCGATATACGGTGGTATTTAAAAACACAAAAGGATTTAAGATATGGCCTTCTACCGTAAGTGTTTCATCTGCAAGGTACAAGGCAGGTAAACATAGCAAGCACGGTCATAGCATCAACTTTCACACCAATTCAAAAGGATGGCGGTGGTCAACGGTAAATAATGCTACGGTAAAATATTTTGATTATTGTGAACAGTTTGGAATCGGGAAACCGCATTCCAATCTAAGAATTGTTGCCAATAAACAATCAGGTGGAGGGGCCGCACCTATGATGAGACGCACTTGGAGCTGGGCAGGTTTCAGAACAAATTCTGATTTGATTTCTTTTTTGGGAAAAGCAACACTATCAGTCCCAATAAATGGATTGTGGTTACTTACTCGCTTGGTGCTTCCTGATGTGATTGTAAAAGCCAATTCAAGCCAGGGGACAAGGACGGTGTTTTCGGTTACTTTTCACGAACTTGCACATGCTTCGCATTTTAGGAAAGTAGGAAGTAGTTATTGGATTTAGTTCATCAATTACATCATGACTTATGGAAAAATAGACGGCAGCAATCCCTACGGAGACGGACATGGTTACAATTCCGGAATATGCGGTGTAGGAGAAATGTGGGGGAATTACATAAGTGCATTATTTATTAGGGAAGAATTAAATCTTGTATCAAAGGATTTTGATGATTTTTGGTGGTGGTTTGAGGATAATGAACTTTGGTTTAATCCTGGATTTCTTAAGTTAGTCAATGGTATTTCTGATATTAGTATCGCCGATATATTTACTTGTTTGACCAAAGACACTGATACTTTTGAGAAACTGATTGCTAAATTAAAAACTAAAGCCATACACGATGAACAAGTTGATCTTGCCTTTAATCGTTATACTGATTGGCCTTAATTTATCCAGTTGTGATCCTGAAATTACGATTATTGATCCTGTTTATACGCAGGCCATTAAAAATGACTCTGATCAGGAAATAAAGTGGCTATTTTACGCTTTAAAGACAAATGTAGAAGGTACGCCTGTATTAAAAATAGATACCATATTTATAGCTCCAAACGCCAAAAGTCTTGGAATTTCTGAAGGTTATTTTTTTTCAAAGCCACATGACGGTCAAGAAGAATCTGATTTTGTAGAGAATTGTATTTCTATTTACAACAGTTATCCATTCAATAATGAGTCATGTAAATATCAATTATATGTAGGTGACGAAGTCATAAACGAAGCGATGGGTCCATCAGGCTACTTTGGCGATACCATCAACAGTCCTTTCAATTACGACTCTTGGGAGGTTATTGCTTATGATAAAGTGTTAGATGTAGAAGGTGTAGAAGTTGTTCATGGAGAACTTGTTTTCACCATCACCAATGATGATCTGAACGGAATGAATTTTACTTGCGAATAAAAAAACCTGAAAACAGGATTGTTTTCAGGTTTTTGGTTTTATTCAAACAGCAATAAAAATCGCTTTTTTGACTTATGCACTCAATAGATCTTGATCTCCTTTAGAGGGTAAGCTACTGCTACCCATTAAGAACGTATCTACACATTTGGCGGCTTCTCTACCTTCGGAAATGGCCCAAACGATGAGGGATTGTCCTCTGCGCATATCACCGGCAGTGAAAATCTTTGGATTGTTTGTTTGATAGCTTTCGTTAGCTACGTAGTTCGTTCTTTGGTCCATTTCTAAGCCCATCTGATTGCTGATTGTTTTGTCAGCTCCTGTGAAACCTAAGGCCAAAAGAACCAAGTCGCAGTCCCAAATTTTCTCGGATCCGGGCTTCTCCATCAGTTGCGGTCTCTCTCCGGTTTTTAAAACCCATTCTACTTCAACCGTTTTTAATGCCGTCAACGCACCTTTGTCGTTGGTGATGAATTCTTTGGTGTTGATCAACCAGTTACGATCACAGCCTTCTTCGTGAGAGCT
>DLQO01000052.1:1844-2248 GCA_002478765.1 Flavobacteriales bacterium UBA7430 | reverse complement strand
GCTCCGTGACGGTTTGAAGTACCAATACAGTCAGACCCCGTATCACCACCACCAATCACAATGACATGCTTGTCTTTGGCACTGATGCGTTCTCCTTCAGTTTCTTTTCCGAATAATTCTTTGGTTTGTTGTGTTAAGAAGTCCATGGCTTGAACCACACCTTTGCTATCGATACCTTTTACAGGTAAAGACCTTCGAATGGTAGCCCCACCACAAAGAACAACGGCATCAAATTCATCCAATTTAGAAACCTCGTAATTAACACCTACATTGGCATTGGTTTCAAAGATGATTCCTTCCGCTTCAAGGATGTCAATTCTACGATCGATGATTTCTTTCTCCATTTTGAAGTTTGGGATACCATATCGGAGCAACCCACCAATTTCATCGTCTCTTTCGAGAAC
>DLQO01000052.1:328-1782 GCA_002478765.1 Flavobacteriales bacterium UBA7430 | reverse complement strand
CCTACCACAGCAATGGTTTTACCCGTTCTGTTTTTTGGAGGCTGGGGTACTATCCAACCTTCTTCAAAGCCTCTTTCAACAATCGACTTTTCAATCTCTTCGATGGAAACGGGGTCATCAATAATTCCGAGAACACAAGCTTTCTCACAAGGAGCAGGACACAGTCTTCCTGTAAATTCAGGGAAATTATTGGTCGCATGTAAAATATCCAATGCTTTTTTCCACTCTCCTTGATGCACCATGTCATTGAAGTCGGGAATTAAGTTTCCTAACGGACAACCGCTGTGACAAAAAGGGATCCCACAATCCATACAACGAGAACCTTGTTCTTGTTGCTTTTCTTTGTCTAAGGCAATGGTAAACTCTTTGTAATTTTTCAGACGTTTACCTACAGCTTTATTACTTTCGTTCTGTCTTTCGTATTTTTTAAACCCTCCTAACTGTCCCATAATTATGCTGTTTTCTGTGCTTGTTCTTTTTCTCTCTCTATTCGTTCTAGAGCTATTTTGTAGTCTGTCGGGAAGACTTTTATGAAATTTTTGATTTCGTTTTCCCAGTTGCCTAGAAGTCTTGTTGCCAAAGCACTGTCTGTGTATTCTTGATGCTTCTCAATCAAAGCTTTTAATTCTGCTCGATCTTCTTTTGTTAAGTCCACAAGGTCAACCATTTCTGGGTTGCAAGAAATTTCCTCGAACGTTTTGTCTTTATCGTAGATGAAAGCGATACCACCACTCATACCTGCGGCAAAGTTTCTTCCTGTTTTTCCTAAAACAACAACTTTACCTCCGGTCATGTATTCACATCCGTGGTCACCAACACCTTCAACAACAGTAGTAACACCTGAGTTACGCACGGCAAATCGTTCACCAGCAATACCGTTGATGTAGGCTTCACCAGAAACGGCTCCGTAGAAACTTACGTTACCGGTAATGATGTTTTCCTCGGCAATAAAGTCGGCCACATCCGGTTTTTTGATGATGATTTTAGCACCTGATAAACCTTTTCCTAGATAATCGTTGGTCTCACCTTCAACAGTCATGGTAACACCTTTGGCTGCAAAGCCTCCAAAACTTTGTCCAGCAGAACCAGAGAAGTTGA
This sequence comes from Flavobacteriales bacterium UBA7430, assembly GCA_002478765.1. Taxonomy (GTDB): domain Bacteria; phylum Bacteroidota; class Bacteroidia; order Flavobacteriales; family UBA7430; genus UBA7430. Next base: position 684 of record DLQO01000052.1, on the reverse strand, counting down.
GTTTAAGTGTGTCTTCAGGCAAACCTTCTTTTCCGTGAATTTTGGAAATTTCATTGGAAATGATGGCTCCTACCGTTCGGTCCGTATTTTGAATTTTGTAGTTTAATTCGGTTGGAACTTTGTGTTCGATGGCCGCTTTAGCATCTCTGTTAATCGTCATGTCCAACACATTTTCTAAGCCGTGATCCTGTTTTTCAGTATTCGACAAGATGTGGCTGCCTTCGCCTTCAGGACGATGTAAAATTGCAGACAAGTCAATACCTCTTGTTTTGTAGCTGTCTGTAGCTTTAGAGGCATCTATTTTTTGTACCTGACCCACCATTTCTTTTACAGTTCTGAATCCAAGTTCAGCCATA
>DLQO01000052.1:0-235 GCA_002478765.1 Flavobacteriales bacterium UBA7430 | reverse complement strand
AGGGTCTTGCGTAGCAATACCTACCGGACAAGTGTTCAAGTGACAAGCACGCATCATGATGCATCCTGAGGCTACTAATGGTGCCGTTGCAAATCCAAATTCTTCCGCACCTAACAATGCTGCAATGGCAACATCTCTACCTGTTTTTAACTGACCGTCACATTCAAGAACAACGCGTCCTCTTAAGTTGTTGATCACAAGGGTTTGTTGTGCTTCAGCAAGACCAAGCTCCCAC
>DLQO01000060.1 GCA_002478765.1 Flavobacteriales bacterium UBA7430 | reverse complement strand
CGATTTTATATCCAGAATCTCTACAAGGAAAAGAAAGCCTGAGACTTTGTCTCGGGCTTTTTTATGCGCATTAGTCAAATCCGCTACCAGCTGGGTCTAAAGCCCCACAGCACGGGGCGTGACGATGACCACTCTGCGAAGGATCAAGGCAGTATTCAGCAAATGAAATGGCGCAACTACTCCGCATTTCAATGTTGGCTACTTCTAATCACAGCAAATCCAATATGGATATTTCCTGTTTGTTTGTCAATGAATTGTTCTCGATCTTTTGAAGTACCATGACAAGTATTTACGGAGCAGAAAAGCGATCCGCCAGCAAGTCTAGTAGAATCACCGACAGTAGTCGCAGTAATTTCCCAAACATTCCCCAAGACATTAGCTTCACTTACAGTGCTGATAGGCTTATTGTTATTTGTTACTATAGCACGCTTGTCACTTTTGATGAGTTCCCAATATCTCTCGTAGGTGGGTACTTCAGTGTTTGACCATTCGCAGTATGCTATTGCATCATTATAACTCGCTTGTGTTACAGGCAAGTATTTCGAAGATGGCGTATGCTCTCCGTCTGGTTTACGCCAATTTGCACCTTCGACCACCTCGAAATTGAAGACATCTTTCTGAACAAATGACCAACCATATTTTTCAGCATCAGTAACATAGCCAGTAGCATTTACAAATGCTTCGAATTCTTCATAAGACACAACATGCAATTCTATATTCTCCTCATTAGATTGCTCCTGTGAACAGGACAAAAATAGAATTAGAAGGTATGATATGAACGAGAAAGGCATGAGATAGCTTATTTCTTAAATGGATTTAACATTGCTTTTAAAGATTTCATGCCGACTTCTTTTTGTGCATTGTATCCCTCAGGCATAGGTTGAACACCTACATCTTTCGCAAACAATTCGTATTTCGAAAGCATAATTTGAAATAATAGTGGATTTTGAGTAGCAATATTGGTGGTTTCTCCTGGATCAATTTTAAGGTTATACATTTTCCATTGCTTGTCTCCTAGAGGTGTGTTGTTTTTAACAATTTTATAATCTCCCAAAAAATAGGCTGAAGAAGCAGCTGCTTCTAACCCAACACCTTCATTTGAACTGTAAATAGGGACTGAATTATTTTTAATATGTGGAAGTATGCTCTTACCTGAAATGGGATGATATCCTTCGTTTTCAGATGTTGAAAGTCCTACAATATCATAAATAGTTGGAGCTATATCTGTTATAAAACAAAATGAATTGTCTATTTGATTATTGGACTTGTTTAGTCCGCTAATTATTAATGGAACTCTTAAACCTCCTTCTCCCGTATAGTATTTGAAGTATGAAAAAGGAGCCGCTATAGTACTTGCAAATTCCGGACCTATTGTTCCGTAATATCTCTTTCCTCCATTTTTATCAAATTCTCTATGAAAACCGTTGCGTTTTGCCCAGCCATATAGGTTTTTATAGTTCCCTCCATCAGGACCATTGTCAGAAGTAATAATGAAAACGGTATTTTCTGCCTCCCCAATTTCTTTTAGATAGGCAATATACCTTCCAATATGATAGTCCATTGCTTCCAACATACCGGCCATCACAGCCATATCAGTGATGTACGCTTTTTTATCTTTTTCTGAAATACTTTCCCAAGTGTTCATTTCTTCAAACATTGGATTCATCTTAGCATTTTCAGGGATTATTCCCATTTGCTTTGCTGTTGCAAATCGTTTTTCGCGTAACACATCCCAACCTTCTGAATAAATCGCTTTGTACTTTTCTACAAATTCTTTCGGTGCCTGAACAGGAGCGTGAATGGCTTGAAAAGCGATATAAGAGAAAAATGGTTGTTCAGGATCATGCTCTTCCTTGTGAAAACGAATCATTTCATCGATATAATACTCAGAAGAATAGAAATGCTCAGGTAAGTCTGTTGGTTTTCCGTCTGCATACCACTGTGCAGTAGATTTCATAGGTAAATAACCACTAGCTTCGTAGTTGTCTGCACCTGAAGCTCCTAGGATAAAAGATCTATCAAAACCTCTTTTGGTAGGTAAGGTGTTTTTGCCATGCCCTAAGTGCCATTTCCCCGTTACATATGTATTGTAATCGAGTTCTTTTAGACGCGTGGCAATTGTTTGAACACTATCATCTAATACACCTGCGTACCCTTTGAGGTCTTGATATTTTTTAGGGAGCATTTCTGGTAAATTCGCTACTCCGGCAAGATGATTGTCTGACCCCGTCATTAACATGGCTCTTGAAGGTGCACAAACTGGAGAAGCGTGCATATTCGAGAACATTAATCCACTATTTGCAAGGCTGTCAATATTCGGTGTTTGAGCCTCTCCTCCAAAAGAACCAAAGTCCATTAAACCTGAGTCGTCAACAAGGATTAATACAATATTTGGAGGTTTTGCGGTGGAGTTTGCTTGAGCAAAACTATCATTCGTAACTATCAAAAAAATAAAAAGTACGATTAAGAAACGCATCATTTTACATTTGTTAAAATTTCCATGATTTTTTGGGCTGTTTCATGTCCTGAATTTTGGTTTTGTCCAGTTACAAACCTTTTTTCTTCATCTACGACAGATAAGGTCTCAAAAAAGTCTCTCTTTCCAGTACTGCATTGGTAGTTAGCTCCTGCTTTTTTAAGCTCCTCTTCCGGGTGCAACGGAGTAAATTCAATTTTGAGTTGATTCAACTGTTTTTGAGTCACACCAGTCATTGTTCGTCCTTTAATTAGAGATTGACCTGTACTATCCTTTGCAGATACAAATGCCAGAGCGCCATGACAAACGCTACCGAATAATACATCTGAATTATAGTATGCATGAGATACTTTTTTAGCCAATGTGTCTGACTGTCCCATATCGTAAGCTGCACCCCATCCTCCAGCAAAGAATACGACATCATATTGAGTGAAATCCACTTCCGTTATAGGAATAGAATTTTTCACTTTTTCTTGGAAGATGTCATCTTTTAAATATCTTTCATCCGATTTCGTTCTTATGATTCGCTTGAAAGAAGAAGGGTCAATCGGAATTTGACCACCCTTAATACTGGCAACATGTACTTCCATGTTGGCATCTAAAAATTCATAATAAGGTACAGTCATTTCCGATCCAAATACTCCGGTCGAATCGCCTGTTGTCTCTCCTGGTTTGTTAAGTACACCATGGCTTGTAGTGACAATTAAGGCTTTTTTTCCTTTTAAGTCATAAGTCTCACTGTCAAAATCAGGGTGAAGCCCTCTTGATTTTAATAATGATTTACAGCTTGATAAGCCAATAATCAAACTGGCGATTACTAATACTACTAACGTGATTTTATTCATTATCTCTTTTTTGTCATTAAACGGTCGTTTTAATGCCGTATATACTGTTGCTGTTTTATTGTTTCGATCCTAATAAATTATTGCCGAATTAATTTAGGGCAAGTTCGAATCTCATTATTAAAAGGACTTTTCCTTTTTTTGCATTTCCAAACCAACTTAAATTTCTCTTCTGGTATGGAATCATTTTTATGAGAAAATTCGTAGCGTACAACTTGATAGTAGACCTGCCTTGTATTCGTATCAATTATTGGCATTCTCAGGTTATAATCAGTAAAAACAGAATCTTTTCGAATCCCAATTTTCATTGTTAAACCATCCTCGAGTAGGATGCCTTCAACATAGTGTCCATAACCGTAATTCTTTTCAGGTTTCAATCCCCAGTTTTGATAACCTTCTCCTCCGAGGACCCACGAATGTTTAACCCACCAAGCACCACTTCCGTCAGCACTATCCAATTCGGCACCTGACCCATTCAAGTAAACGGCATTAGGATGAAAGCACAAGGTATCGTTTTTCGTTTCGATACATTCTCCTGACCCTACCTGAGGAGGTGATACAATTTTTCCTAGAATTCTAGACTGAGCATAAACCGTAACTCTATTTGTAGAAGTATCTATATGCATATCGTTGATGACTGTGATTTTTGCAGGTGCACCTTCTGGTTTTATTTTAGCCACCCAATAGGCATTATGATAGTAAAGAGGGTTTTGGGAATTATCCATCTGGAATGTTCGAGAAGTTGCACATGATGACAAAAGAATTCCAAGTAGTATGATTGCTATATATATGAGTTTTCTATTTTGCATATTTCTTCAATTGCAGCCAACAACGTTGCAAGTGTAGGTTGATGACTATGATGAAATCCTCAACAAATGTTGAGAAAAACAAATAGGATCAATTTTTTTTAGATGATTGAAGGTTTTTCTTGGCTAGTTCTTCTGTGATAAAAGGCAAGCTTAAATGAAAAGAAACGTAATAATTATTTAAATTGTTAGGGGATACTGGAGCTTTGAAAATATCAGCAAATCCTTGATAATATCTTAATTGTAAGAAAAGCCCTTTTCCTTTGCGAGCAGTTCCTAATTCGTAAGATAGAATAGACAGTAGTCCATAATCTAGATTGTTGACCTCATGCTTCATATCATAGTCAAAAGCGCCAAAGTCATTCTCTATTTTTAAGTCTGCACCTGTTAGGAATGAAACTTGTGGAGCAATACCAAATCTAAATTTGCTAATTTGATAGAAAAGCGGAATGTTAACATCTATGTAATCAAGTCTGATTTCTGCTTTTTGGTCAATGAATTCTTGGTCTAACGAATTGTTACCAGAGGTTAAAGAATAATTTGAAAGTTTCAATTTTCTTCCAGAACTAAAGAAAACAGTAGGGCTCAAATAAAATTGATCAGATAGTCTAATGTTTCCAGCCATGCCGAAATTTGTTTCTATCGCTCTTTGATTGTTTTGAAAGTTTGAGACTCCGGAGTAGTTTGCACCAAACTCCATACTCAAATTAAAATCTTCACTCGCTACCTTATCTCCAAAAGTTAAAGCAATTAGAGCTGCTTGTGCGTTTCCTTGCATCGGGGTAAAGAAAAGAGTACTTAGTAGGGCGAATAGTGATAAGTTCTTCATATTCATTAAAATTGAAGAGCAAATCTATACAAGCATATTCGTGTTTAACTCAACAAATGTTGAGGATTGAATCAGTAGGAGAATTACTTTCTATTGCGGACTCTACTCAATTGGGTAGGAGTAATCCCTATCATGGAAGCGATAAATCGCAGTGGGAATTTCCTTAACATCTCTGGATTTTTTTCAAGGATATGTTGATAACGTTCTTTTGCAGTTCCCGTAAGAAATAAGAGGTGAGTTTCTCCTATTTCCAACATTTGTTCTTTTTGGTACTCACGAACTAAAATGTTTAATGCCAGATTAGTTTCCAGCATTTTTTGAATACTCTTTAAAGACGCAATAAGTAAAGTTAGGTCTTCTAAACATTCTATGCTAAGGGGAGAACTGTCGGTTCCTTTTAAGCGATAAGGATCTATTATAAATGAGTTGTCTTGAAGAATACGAGCGGTGATTTCATCACCATTTTCTTTGTGAATGATTAGTCTCACAGATCCTTCACATAAAAAAGCAACATAATCTGATGTTTTAAATGGTTCTTTATAAAGCCCCCCTTTTTTAAAATGCTTTTCTTCAAAAAGAGCAAGAATATCATTTATCTCTTCTTCTTTTGGATAGGGTACTTGGTCTATAATATAACCCCTCAATGCTTCTTTCATGCTTTAATTTCAGTGATGTCGGCGTATATCGAAATCGCCGGGTGTCCTTGTGAATATACGGCAAACAGTGGGATTAAGAAATACACGTAGTTCCAACGTATGTTCGGAATATTCCGAACACAAAATTCAAGCCAATGGAAGGTCTTGCCTCCGCTACTACCGGAGACCCGAAGACATTTTGTCTTTGGGTTTTGTTTTTTACGGAACTCCAAGTCTCTATAAAATATCAGTTATATCTGCCGTGATGTGTACGTTCGAGGTTCGATACTCTATTGTTTTCGAGGAGTAGCTTAATCCAACTGGAAAGAGTACTTCTTATAGTTTTTGCTATTGTTTCGTATTTATGGATTCTAAGGATTGATTGGGCTTTTCGAGTTTTAGCTCAATTTCCTTGAGTGCTCCTTGTGTGATACGTGCGTATTTCTTCCACATATTTCCGTTAATGCACTCGACCGCAAACCTTCTTTCCACAGTTGTATGCTATTGACTTATATCTACCGTGTAGAGGTCTCAATATTGAATCAAAAAAAACGTGTAACTAAATATTGGTAGAATAATAACTAATAGAAGTCAGCAAGTGAGATTTTATTCTTCGGATAAGTAAATAACTAATCTCATCTTAAAGAATAAATAGAATCGAAGTGTTTCACTTTAAGAACGTACCGTTTAACTTAAAACATAAATCTAGAATTCTAAACTACACACTATGGTAAATTCAAAAACCTCCTACAATGATAGAATTCATCTCATTTTAGAAAGTATTGAGCTTCGTCCATTTTTTAACATCCAAACGTGGAAAGGGATTTTTTCGGTCATTCAAGAATGGGTTCTGATATTAACCGCAGCCTTTCTTTGTGAAACTTATTATCATTGGAGTATCTATATCATTACCGTCGTTTTTATTGGCGCAAGGTATCTCGCTTTAGGATTATTAATGCATGAGTCTGTCCATGGATTAATTTCAAAAAACAAAAAAGTCAATGATATAGTTGGTGAGGTGTTTTGCGCTTGGCCGGTGATTGTTTCCATGAAGTCATATAAAGTGAAACACCTCAAGCATCATCAATGTCTAAATACAGATGAAGACCCAGATTATACTGCGAAAACGGATGAAAATTGGCAATTCCCAATGCCTATTAGTCGCTTTCTTAAAATCGTCGTGAAGCAACTTTCGGGGTTTGGTGTTTTCGAAACTTTTCGAGTAATGTCCGGCAAATCAGTTGCATCGAGGAAACCGAAGTCCAGTAGGAGATACAAGATCGCTAGAGTTTCCTTTTACATCATTGTCCTTGGTGGGTTTATCTATTTCGATCACGAAATGCTGCTTTTAAAGTACTGGTTGGTTCCCTTCATCTCGTGGACGCAACTCATCAATAGATGGCGACGAATAGCTGAGCATTCTGGTATTGAGCACCAACCTCTAGAAATGCAAACGCGAACAACGAAACACAATTTCATTTCTAGACTCTTACTCTCTCCTAAAAACATCTCGTACCACTGCGAACATCACATGTTTCCCAGTATACCGCAATACAACCTTCCTAAGGTTCATGAGAAGTTGGTCAATAATAAAATGGGTAGACAATCTATTTACATTTCAAAAAACTATATAAACGTATTTAATGAATGCATAGAAAAATAAATACTGAACCTTCCTGTCTACCTGTAATTCCAGGGAGAGGACTTGTTGTGAAAAGTGCCATTGAAATGCGTCAAGCCTTTCTGGAGCAGCAAGACATCTCTATCCAGAATATTAAGTATACCAATCTGGAACTGAGCGAAATTCAAAACAACATAGAATCGTATATCGGCTCTGTAGAGGTCCCTTTAGGAGTAGTCGGTCCAATATTGTTTAAGGACGAGGCACAAGAAGATTTGGTTTATGCAACCGTGGGTACGCTTGAAGGCGCACTTGTTGCCAGCATGAACAGAGGAGCTAAGGCCATTAGTCAAGGGGGAGGTTTTGAAGCGGAAGTTGCTTGGCAAAAAATGGTGCGTTCCCCTTTATTTTTATTTGAAACTGAAGAAGAAGCACATACTTTTCAATCTTTCGTGAAGACGGAAGAGAAGAAAGTGGCCCAACTGATCAAAAAATATTCGAACCATGCCGATTTACGGACTATCGAACGATTCGTTCGAGGTAAGAATGTCCATCTCAAACTTGTTTTCTCAACGGGCGATGCTTCGGGTCAAAATATGACTACAACTTGTTCTTGGCATGCAATTATGCATCTTGTCGATGTCTTTAAAGAAAAATTCGACATATCGCCAATCGACTATGTTATTGAAGGGAATGGCGCCGCAGACAAAAAAATATCCCAATATAATATTACCAATGGACGAGGTATCAGAGTGGTTGCGAATTGCTTCTTACCTGAAGCTATCGTAAATAAGGTGCTTCGTACGACTTCCAAAAAGATGGAGCGATTTTTCGGCCCGTCGAAATCTTTCGCAGAGGAAGAATCTATGGTAGGTTACAACATCAACGTAGCCAACGCTATTGCAGCATTTTTCGTGGCAACAGGTCAAGATATAGCCTGCGTGCATGAATCTTCAGTTGGTTTCCTGGAACTTGATTGCGTGGAAGGTGGACTAAAACTTCAACTTACCCTACCCAATCTGGTTGTTGGTACGGTTGGAGGTGGCACTAACTTGAAAATGCAGTCAGAAGCCTTAGATATGATGGGGTGTTTAGGATCAGGAAAAGTAGAGCGATTTGCTAAGTTGATCGCTGGGTTTGCCTTGGGTCTAGAGATTTCCACCTACGCTGCTATTGTTAGTGGTGAATTCGCTAAGGCACATGAAAAACTAGGGCGCAATAAACCAGTTCAATGGCTTTTAAAATCCGAATTGACCACAAAATTCTTATCTAAAGTTGCCGGTGAAAGGAACAGTAATCACCTTTTTTCATACAGAGTTTTAGAAAATGACACATTAGATAATGGCATCTTAACGGTTATAGCGAATCGCACCAGCAAAAAAATGATCGGCTTCATTCCAGTTGAGCGAAATCATGAACTTGAAAATGGTACGGTTTACTCAGAAAAACTATTACTCAAGTCGAAGGCTTTGGATTTAGAAACAGTTAAGGGATTGCATTTAATGGCCTCATCGATTGATACTGAATTGGCCGACTTAATCAAGAAATACGGCACTGAATTAGAGTACCAAAACGCACATATTAAGGATATAATAATTTATCAGAAGCTTGCGGAAGCTGGTTTCGAGTATATACCAAGGTTTGAGGGGAGTCTCGTTAATGCAAAGCGAGAAATTTACCTATTTATGCAGGAGTTCCTTGACTATTCACAACTGAGTATTGTCAATAGTGAGAACAGTCCAAATGCATGGAGTGATGCGGATATATCATCTGTGTTAAGCGCCTTGAAGGAATTTCACTCCTCTCTCAGAAACGAGCATGTACCAGAAATACAAGAATTTGATGCCTCTCGCTATATTCCTCTGTATCG
>DLQO01000009.1:42350-42647 GCA_002478765.1 Flavobacteriales bacterium UBA7430 | reverse complement strand
GGTATTTATGATGCCGTTTAAAGTAGCACTGGGTCTCATGGCGTCCGATGATTTTTCTGGTTTCGGAACGTAGTAGCCATCAATGTCAACCGCAGAACCTTGAATGCTGTTGAGTTCTTCTACAATTTTCGCTTCGCTGTCCAGTAAAGCTGCTGCAACAGGTGCAAATTTAGCTTGTAAGTCTGCATCCTTTGTTTGCTTGGCCAATTCCTGTGCCCAATAAAAGGCGATGTAAAAATGACTCCCTCTGTTGTCCAGTTCGTTTACTTTTCTCGAAGGTGATTTTCCGTTTTCAAG
>DLQO01000009.1:40905-42239 GCA_002478765.1 Flavobacteriales bacterium UBA7430 | reverse complement strand
ACGTGCTTAGGAGCAGAGCCTCCCGCACCGGTTTCAAACAAACCGCCGCCGTTCATCAAAGGAACGATGGATAACATTTTAGCACTGGTTCCTAATTCCAAAATGGGGAACAGGTCGGTGTTGTAATCTCTTAATACATTTCCTGTAACGGAAATGGTGTCTAACCCTTCTTTCATTCTTAGTAGCGAAACTTTGGTAGCTTCTAAAGGGGAAAGAATTTGAAGATCCAATCCACTGGTGTCGTGATTCGGTAAGTAGGCTTTAACTTTTTTGATCAATTCTGAATCGTGTGCTCGGTTTTCATCCAACCAGAAGATGGTAGGTGCACCGGTTGCTTTTGCACGGTTTACAGCCAATTTAACCCAGTCCTGAATCGGTAGGTCCTTCACCTGGCACATTCTCCAGATATCGCCTTTTTCTACTTCGTGCTCTATGAGAACCGTACCCGAGGCGTCGACCACTTGTACTTTTCCGGCAGCCGCAATCTCAAAGGTTTTATCGTGCGAACCGTATTCTTCGGCTTTTTGAGCCATTAAGCCTACGTTAGGAACTGTACCCATAGTCGTCGGGTCGAAGGCACCGTGCTCTTTGCAGAAGTCTATGGTTGCCTGGAAAATACCTGCGTAAGAACTGTCTGGAATGACTGCTTTGGTGTCTTGTGCTTTTCCTTCTTTGTTCCACATCTGTCCCGAATTTCTGATCATGGCAGGCATGGAAGCGTCTATAATGATGTCACTAGGAACGTGTAAGTTTGTAATCCCCCGATCTGAATCGACCATAGCCAAGTCAGGTCCTTCAGTGAAGCATTTTTGTATTTCGGCTTCAACGGCTGTTTTTACGTCTGGTGCAAGTCCATTCAATCCGCTTAACAGATTGCCCAAGCCGTTGTTTGCATCAATGCCTGCTTGCGCCAATTCTGCGCCGAACTTGTCGAAGACAGACTTGAAAAACGCTTTGACACAGTGGCCAAAAATAATGGGGTCGGAAACCTTCATCATGGTGGCTTTCATATGCAGTGAGAATAATACGCCTTGATTTTTAGCATCTGCAATTTGAGCTTCAAGGAAAGCGAGTAAGGCTTTCTTGCTCATCAACGTAGCATCAATGATTTCTCCTTCAAGAACCGGTACAGATTCTTTTAGTGTTGTGGTACCCTCAGCATGGGTGAGTTGAATGGTTACATTCCCTGCTTGAGCGATGGTGACCGATTTTTCGTTGGATGCGAAATCTCCAGAGCCCATCGTGGCTACGTGGGAGGCAGATGATGCTTTCCATGCGCCCATAGAATGTGGGTTTTTCTTTGCAAAAGCCTTTACGGGCTTGGGTGCTCTTCG
>DLQO01000009.1:0-40715 GCA_002478765.1 Flavobacteriales bacterium UBA7430 | reverse complement strand
GGTTTCTTTACCAAAACACCCAATTCTGCTAGAGCATCCGATACCTGTTGTTCCGGTTTTAAATAAGTGCGGAAACTGGAAAGGATTCTGGCTGCCAGAGATATGTTTTTGGTCTCTATTTCGATTCCACAAGGTTTGGCAAATGCCTGAACAATAGGAAGAAGAGATTGAGTAGCTAAAGCTGCAGCTTCGTCTGTTTGCGTGTAATAAATCTTAGACGACATGTGTTGTGTATTTTAAATCGAAAAATTGATAACGATGTAATGACTAGTTTCAGTCCGCAAATATAGGAAATAGACCCGTTTAGACGAACTGTTTCAGCATTAATATTGTATGGTTTTTTACTAAAGATTTCAAGAGGAGAGATTTAGTGAAAATACAAGACTTTAAAACCGGAATTTTTGTGTCTTTATATTTAAGTTTCTCTTACCGAACGACAGTGTGTTAGTAGGGTATGATGGTTTATAATCCTTCAAGAACTTTCTCGGTTTTTTTGCTGTTTGGGAAAAAGGAAAGTAGTTTTTCAAGGACGCCTTCTACGGTGGTGTCGGGGCACGATGCACCGCTGGTGATTAAGATGTTTACCACGTCTTTTTGAGGGAGGAAGTTTACACTGCTGTTTAGGGTACTCGTTTTGTAGTTGAAATGCGTGATGTCTCCGGAAGGATTGATCTCAGAGGCATTTTTAATGAAGTAGGTAGGGAGTTTTTCTTCGCACAATTCCACCAAGTGAGAGGTATTCGAGCTGTTATACCCCCCAATCACGATGGCCAAGTCAGCTTGTTTGTTGAGTAGTTCGTGAGTGGCATCTTGATTTTCATTTGTGGCGTAACACAAGGTGTCTCGGGTGTTCGCCATGTGAGTTTTGGCGTTTTCAATACCGTATTTTTTTTCCATGACTCCCTTAAGGAAGGTGGCGATGCCTTGGGTTTCTGAGGCAAGCATGGTCGTTTGATTGATGACGCCTATATTTTCTAAATGTTGGCTCGGGTCAAAGTCGTCGCTATATTTACCTTCAAAGGTTGTTTTGAATTGGCTTAAAGCACGTTTTCCAAGAATGAATTCGGAAAGAACGATGGCCTCATTCATATCTTTAATGACCAATGCCGGGGCATTTTTTTTGCTGTAGGAAAACGTTGCGCGTGTTTCTTCGTGGTTGTATTTTCCGTGGATGATGATGCTGTATTTTTGTTTCCCCAACTGGTCGGAGCGTTTCCAAACTCGGGTAACAAAAGGGCAAGTGGTGTCGTATTTCTTTGTTTCTATACCCTTTTCTTTCAAGAGCTCTAAAATTTCTAGGGTCGTACCGAAGGCCGGGATAACGATGATGTCTTCGGCGGAAATTTCGTCCCATGAAATCAGTTGTTTACCGGAGGTATTCATGATGAATTGGATGCCTCTGCTCAGTAGGTTATCGTTTACGTCCGGATTATGAATCATTTGGCTTAACAAAAAAATACGTTTTCCTGGGTTTTCATCGAGTGCTTTGTAGCAAATTTCTATGGCATTTTCCACGCCAAAACAGAATCCAAAATGTCGCGCAATGTGAAATCTAACCGAACCAAAGTCCAGAGTGGTCGGACTGAAATCCTTTTTTTTAGGATCTAGTACTTGACGCGACTCTTTGATTTTTCCGATGATTGGAGAGCGGTATTGACTCGGAATGTTGAATTTCTTCATGTTCGTTTGATTCTTAGCCGTAAAAGTAAGCAATAATTTAGATTTTCTGCTTCGCGCGTAAGCCTTTTGGGCACTTCTGTGAGGGATGTGGTCTTTGGATTTTTCATTCCCTGCATTTATATGTCGTGATCTGAGGGGTGCATTGACTTTAATTGCGTATATTTGCGCACATTTTCTAATAAGGGTCGCGGAAATGAACGTTTTATAAACTCTTTCACCTGATTTTAAAGCAACCCGGAGGTGAAATACAAAAATCTTTTTCCCATGTCAGAGGAGAAAAAAACAAAAGCAGAAGATCCTGCTAAAGAAGTTGTTGTAGAAACTACGACAGCTGAAACACCAAATCCATCCGAAGAACCCGCTGCTGCAGAAGAACAAGTTGCTGAGGCAACGAAGTTAGAAGTTGCAGAGGAACCCGTTGTTGAAGAAGTATTTGATTGGGATGTTTTTGCTGAGGGAGGTCTTGCTTCGTATTCTAAAGACCAATTCAAAGAACTTGAAACGATGTATGATGCCACGCTTCCTGATGAGACTCAGGCGGGTGTTATTGATGGTAAGATCATCAACCTAACAGACCGTGAGGCGATTATTGAAATCGGTGGTAAGTCTGAAGGGGTCATTTCGTTAAACGAATTTCGTTACAATCCAGACTTAGCTGTTGGTGATACTGTAGAAGTATTAATCGATCAGCAAGAAGACAAAACAGGTCAACTGGTTTTATCTCACCGTAAGGCACGTTCAATCCGATCTTGGGATCGAGTGAACTCAGCACACGACAATGAAGAGGTAGTTAATGGATTCGTAAAATGTCGTACGAAAGGTGGTATGATTGTAGACGTATTTGGAATTGAGGCTTTCTTGCCAGGTTCCCAAATTGACGTTAAGCCGATTCGCGATTACGATATTTATGTAGGAAAGACGATGGAATTTAAAGTGGTTAAGATCAACCACGATTTCAAAAACGTTGTCGTTTCACACAAAGCACTTATTGAGGCAGATATTGAGCTTCAAAAGAAAGAAATCATCAGCAAGCTTGAGAAAGGTCAAGTACTTGAGGGTACGGTTAAAAACATCACTTCTTACGGTGTGTTTATCGATCTTGGAGGTGTTGACGGTTTGGTTCACATCACAGATTTATCATGGAGTAGAATCAACCATCCGAATGAGATTGTTGAGTTAGATCAAAAAATCAATGTGGTAATCTTAGACTTTGATGAAGCGAAGACAAGAATCCAGTTGGGTCTAAAACAATTGTCTGCGCACCCTTGGGACGCTCTAGATCAAGAGTTGAAAATTGGTGACCGCGTGAAAGGTAAAGTTGTTGTTTTAGCAGATTACGGTGCATTCATCGAAATCTTACCAGGTGTTGAAGGTTTGATTCACGTTTCTGAAATGTCTTGGTCTACGCACTTGAGATCTGCACAAGATTTCATGAAAGTAGGTACTGAAGTGGAAGCTGAGGTATTGACGCTTGATCGTGATGACCGAAAAATGTCTTTGGGTATGAAGCAATTAACGACAGACCCTTGGGCTGATATCACAGAGAAATATCCTGCGAAATCTAAGCACACTGGTGTGGTTCGTAACTTCACCAACTTTGGTGTGTTTGTTGAGCTAGAAGAAGGTGTTGATGGATTGGTTCACATTTCGGACCTGTCATGGACGAAGAAAGTGAAGCACCCGTCTGAATTTACTTCTATCGGTGCAGCGTTGGATATTGTAGTTCTGGAACTTGATACGGAAAACAGAAGATTGTCATTGGGTCACAAGCAAGTTGAAGACAACCCTTGGGATACTTATGAGACCATCTTTGCAGAAGGTTCTGAGCACGAAGGTGAAGTAACTGAAGTACACGACAAAGGTGCTACTGTACTTTTCAAAACAGAAGGTGTTGAAGGGTTTGTTCCTGGAAGACATTCTGAAAAAGAAGACGGTTCTAAAATTGCTAAAGGTGAGTTGGTTAAATTCAGAGTGATTGAATTTAACAAAGGTTCTCGTAAGATCATCCTTTCTCACACCATTCTCTTCAAAGAAGCTTTAGCTTCTGAAAGAGCTGCAGAGAAGAAATCTACTGCGAAGAGTATGAAATCTGTTCAATCTAAAGTAGAGAAATCTACATTGGGTGACCTAGATGTGTTAGCAGATTTGAAAAATAAATTAGATAATCAAGAATAACATTTTATCTTCTTACAGTTTAAAAAAAGCCTCTCGTATTTCGAGAGGCTTTTTTTTAGCCCTCAAGTAGGGATGATTTTAGAATAACATTAATATATTTGTTGTCATGGGTGAAAAAAGAATACTAAACGACAAAGAGTTAGACTTAACTGTTAACCGCTTGTGTTGGCAGCTGATTGAGAATCATAGTGATTTTTCAGAAACGGTTCTCGTAGGTCTTCAGCCAAGAGGGTATCAACTCGCTAAAAAAATACAATCCAAACTCATGGAGTTGGCCCCTGTTTCATCCATTCTTCTCGGATCTTTAGACATAACCTTTTTTAGAGATGACTTTAGAAGACGCGAAGAACCTAAAGCACCAAACCAAACGGATATTTCTTTTTTGGTTGAGGAGAAAAATGTTGTTTTTATTGATGATGTGCTTTATACAGGTAGAAGCATTCGTGCTGGTATGGATGCTATCAATTCTTTTGGTAGGCCCAAACAAATTGAATTGTTGGTTCTTATAGACAGAAGGTTTAGCAGAGAATTACCCATTGAACCCAAATACGTTGGTAAAACAGTTGATGCTATTGATACCGAAAAAGTAGTTGTGGAGTGGGATCAGAATATAGATCATAAGGGGCAGGTAAGTTTGATAAGAGAATAATTATGGCAAGTTTAAGTGTTGATCATTTAGTAGGAATCAAAGAATTATCCAAGGAGGATATTGCATTGATTTTTCAAACTGCAGACAATTTTAAATCGGTTCTTAACCGATCCATTAAGAAAGTTCCTTCTCTGAGGGATATTACCATAGCCAATTTATTTTTCGAAAATTCCACTCGAACTCGTTTGTCTTTTGAGTTGGCCGAAAAAAGATTATCTGCTGACGTTGTTAATTTTTCTGCAGCATCTTCATCGGTAAAGAAAGGAGAGACTTTGATCGATACAGTGAATAATATTCTTGCCATGAAAGTTGATCTGGTGGTGATGCGTCACCCCAATCCAGGAGCAGCTAAGTTTTTGTCTGAGCATGTAGACTCGAAAATAGTAAACGCCGGAGATGGGGCTCACGAACATCCAACACAAGCCTTACTTGATGCCTATTCCATTCGAGAAAAACTAGGTGATGTCTCTGGTAAGAAAGTGGTTATCGTTGGAGATATTTCACACTCTAGAGTCGCTTTATCTAATATTTTTTGCTTGCAGAAATTAGGAGCAGAAGTTATGGTTTGTGGACCTACGACATTGATTCCTAAATACATTCATGAGTTGGATGTTAAAGTAGAGTATGATCTACGAAAGGCTCTTGAATGGTGTGATGTTGCAAACATGCTTCGCATACAATTGGAACGAATGGATGTAAATTATTTTCCATCTTTGAGGGAATATACCATGTTGTTCGGTTTGGACAAAGAGTTTTTAAATTCACTTTCTAAGAAGATTGTTGTGATGCATCCCGGGCCAATCAATCGAGGTGTTGAAATTACTTCAGATGTTGCCGATAGCGATCAGGCCATTATTTTGGATCAAGTTGAAAATGGAGTGGCCGTTCGAATGGCTGTCTTGTATTTACTTGCAGAGAAAATTAAAAGAGAAGATTGATGTCTTGGACGATTTCAAAAGAAGAAAAGTACAGTCTATATGTTCCTGAAGTAACTGCCGAAAGCGATCCTATGAAAGCTTTTGCTCAGTTAGAACCGTCTGATCATAAAATCATCGATGCTCGTTCTATTGATTTTAGCGATGCGTTGAAGCATTTTGTGTCTTCGGTATATGAAGCACACGTCGAACAGCAAAAATCTTTTATCGTCGTTGTAAAAAGTATGAGCCTCATGGAGCAGTTGGAAGAATTGTTCATTGTTGTGCCTACCGTTTCAGAAGCAATTGACTATCTTTATATGGAAGCCTTAGAGCGCAGTGTATAGATTTGTTCTGTGTTTCAACTTTTGATATCAAGCTGCATTTTGCAGCTTTTTTTGGCGTCTGACTAAGCGTATATGAAATTCACACGAATGCATAGAGTTCTGTTGATTGTTTTTTGCTTGTTTGGTATGGGTGTTGATGCACAATTCAACAGCTTGCCCTATACCGGATCTAAATTGATTCGTCTGAATTCTTTCAATCCCGAGCTTTCTATAGCTCTCGAGTCTTTTCAGGTTACCTATTTATCGTGTCGTTCACATGCGAATACTCCCGAGCTAATTGTTCAAGACGATGCCTTAAGGTGGTTAGATGCTCATGATATTTCGTACGATCTTTTAGAGGAAGATTTAAAACAAAAAATCGATCGTGAACAAATACGGATGAAGAAAAAGCGAATTCATCGCGAAGGTTCTGCATGGTATAATACCTATAGAACTTACGAGGAGGTTCAGGAAAAATTGTATAAAATTGCTGATGAGAATGCTCTTGCTTCCTCCGTCGAATTGGGATTGTCTTTCGAGAACAGGAAAATTACAGGATTAAAATTGAGTACCGGAGGAATCGATAAACCTGCTGTTTTCTTCAACGGTTGTCAACATGCAAGAGAATGGATAACGGTAATGGCAAGCGTGTATTTGGCTGACCATTTTGTTGAAAAATATCAATCGGATGTATTCATTCAGAATTTATTGGATGTTGTGGATGTTTACGTAGTTCCTATTGTTAACCCAGATGGGTATGTTTATACGCATACAAGTGATCGATTTTGGAGAAAAAACAGACAATCAAACGATTCCTCCTCATGTGTTGGTATTGATTTGAATCGGAATTGGGATGCCGATTGGAATGGTGGGGAGAGTACCAGTAGCTCAACGTGCTCAGATGTGTATGTTGGTGAAGAAGCTTTTTCTGCTAGGGAAACTCAGATTGTAAAGAATTTCATGGAAACCATTCCGAATTTAAAAGGTCATTTAGACATTCATTCTTATTCGGCTTTAGTTTTGGGCCCTTGGGGGTATACCAATGAAGTTACACCAGATCATGAAGAGATAGTTCGTTTGGGGGAATCCATGAATAATGCACTCTCCAATACGTATAATTATCCTTATTTCTTCGGCACAGGTGATGCCGATGGAGCTCTTTACTTGGCCAGTGGCACCATGCCCGATTGGTCTTACGATTCCCTTGGAGCATTTGGATTTACCTACGAGTTGAGACCTCAGTCTTGGGAAGAAGGCGGATTTGAACTTCCTGAATCAAAGATAATTACAGCTTGTGAAGAAAATTACAAAGGTACTTTAGAAATGGTTTTATGGGCTGCTGGAGATGTGGTGGGGTGTACAGATCCTGATGCGTTTAATTATGATGCAATGGCTTCTATTGATGATGGTTCTTGTTTGACTTCCGGCTCTTTGGATTCTCAAACGATTGTTTTGCCTAGGGGATGGAAAATGATTTCCTCGAATATACAGCCTCTTCAGCCGAGTATAGAAAAAGTTTTAGCTCCAATCCAGTCAGGCTTGATTGTCGCTAAAAATGGAGCAGGAGCACCTTATTTACCGCAGTACAATTACAACGGTATTGGTGATGTTGTTGATGGACAAGCTTATCACATCAAATTGAAGAATTCGGATACCTTGATCGTTAAGGGCTTAAAAATTCTCTCTGAAAATTTCGAAATGATTTTTAATGAAGGCTGGAACATGATGGCTTATTTAAATGAGACTCCCTCCGATGTCCATTCTGTTTT
This sequence comes from Flavobacteriales bacterium UBA7430, assembly GCA_002478765.1. Classification (GTDB taxonomy): domain Bacteria; phylum Bacteroidota; class Bacteroidia; order Flavobacteriales; family UBA7430; genus UBA7430. The sequence continues at coordinate 33,202 of DLQO01000009.1, read as the reverse complement.
TAGCTCTATTAAGGATGAAATCATCATTGTTAAATCCTCCGAAGGTTTGGTGTACATTCCTGATTTGAATTACAATGCTTTGGATCTTTTGAATCCCGGTGAGGGCTATCAAATTAAGTTGCGTTCTCCCATCAGTTACATCTATGAAGCGGAATAAATTACTGCTTGATATTTGGATGTATGGGAACCTATTTATTTACCTTTGTTTTTTAATTTTTTGAACCGCAAAATGAGTTTTGAAGTACATATTTTAGGTTGTGGGTCTGCTTTGCTCACTTCGATGCGAAATCAGTCTGCACAAGTTGTGAAAGTTCAGGATCGCCAGTTTTTGATTGATTGTGGTGAGGGTACTCAAGTACAGCTCCGAAATCAAAAAATTCGCATGCACAGCATCAATCACATTTTCATTTCACACCTACACGGTGATCATTATTTTGGCTTACCGGGTTTGCTTTCTACTTTTCATTTGTTGGGTCGTGAAAATGAGATTCATCTTTACGGACCTTCTGAGTTGAAGGGTTTGATATACAGTCTACTCAGAGCTTCCAACACATATCTGAATTACGACTTGCATTTCCATCCGCTCAATTTTGAACATCCTGAACTTTTGTTTGAAGATAAAAGAGTAGCGGTGCATTCATTTCCGATGCGTCACAGCGTTGATACCTGTGGTTTTGTAATTCGAGAAAAACCAAAACTTCGCAAAATCAATCGAAGTGCTACAGATGCTTATGACATACCTGTCTTTGAGCTCAATGGTGTCAAAGAAGGAAAAGATCATGTTACAGCGGATGGACAAGTAATTGCCAATGAGAAACTAACTTTTGATCCGGATGCTTCTCGGTCATATGCTTATTGCTCCGACACGTCTTATTTCCCTCAGATTTGCGATTCTATAAAGCATGTAGACTTACTTTATCACGAGGCTACTTTTGGTAATGATCAAGAAAAGTTAGCCAAGAAAACCAAACATTCTACGGCAAAACACGCAGCACTCATAGCCAAAAAAGCCCAAGTAAAACAACTCGTTATTGGGCATTATTCTGCTCGGTACACCGATTTGAATGTTTTGTTAAATGAAGCCAAGGAGGAGTTTCCAAACACTTTGTTGGCCGATGATGGTTTGAAGATCAGTCTTTAATCTGTTCTTGAAGGTATTTCTTGATGTCTGTTTCATCGTCGGGGTTGAAAAAGACGGTCTCTGGATCTCTTCGAAACCAAGTCATTTGTCTTTTCGCGTACCTTCGCGTGTTTTTTTTAATTTCGTCAACCGCATTTTCCAAGCTCCGTTCTCCCTCTAAATATGCAAAGAGCTCTTTATACCCCACCGTTTGGAGTGCATTTAAGTCCTTGAATTTATACAGCGCCCTAGCTTCTTCTAACAAGCCTTCTTCCATCATCTGATTTACTCTTCGGTTTATTCTTTGATAGAGCATTTCTCGATCTCTGTTAAGAGTGATTTTTACGGTGTTGAATGCTCTTATTTTTTTCTGTTTGTTGCGAAAAGAAGAATAGGGCTTCCCTGAACTCAAACATACTTCTAGAGCTCGAATTATTCGATGTGGATTTGACTTGTCTACAATTTTGTGATAGTCGGGGTCACGTAGAATGAGTTCTTGTTCCAGAGATTTTATGCCTTCATGAATAAGTCTTTCGTTTAAACTTGTTCGAACTTCTTGTTGGGTTTTCGGAAAATCATCCAAGCCCTTACAAACGGCATCTATATATAAGCCAGAGCCACCGACCATGATCACGACATTGTTTTTTTGATGCAACGCCTCAATGGTTGTCAGCGCATCTTTTTCAAATTTCCCTACGGTGTATTCGTCTTTGATGCTCAGGTTATGAATGAAGTGGTGTTTTACTTCTTCCAATTCGGATTTTGTGGGTACAGCCGTTCCAATACGCATCTCTTTGTAAAACTGTCTTGAATCGCACGAGATGATTTCAGTTTGATAGTATTTGGCTAGGTTTACGGCTAAGTTTGTTTTACCGATGCCCGTTGGTCCTGCAATTACAATGAGGTGCTTTTTCATTCGATGGAAACTTTATTTTAATCCTTATCGAAGGGGCTTTTCAAGTTGATTGTGGTGTGGGAGTGAGTATGTGAATCGTTATTCGTATTGTTCAAAGTCATCAAAACCTTCAAAAATATCATCATCAAACAATCCGCCCTCAACTGAACTTTCACTCAAATCCTCTTCGCTTTCAAATTGAATGTCTTCACGTTCTCCGGGCATCAGACCTTCAGAATAGATGAGTCTCGGATAGGATTCTCCGGCTTTGGGTTCATTGATTTCCATCAACTCTACATAAAAGGTCCACATGTTGAGGAAGTCAAACACATACAACATTTTGTCACCCACGTCCGTACACATTTGATGCAATGTCCAATCCGACATCACAAAGGCTTTTTCATCTACGGCAAATAAACTGATTTCTTCTCCTTGATTCCAATGCTCATCACTTTTGTAAAAGGAAGCCATCTCTCCTGCGTCAAGAGCAAAGGCCTGAACAATACTGTTGTGGAAATCTTCAAATGTATCTTCACTGGAGATTTCTATATCTCTGAAGATATCTGCTTGTTTAAAATCAAGGATGATGCGAAAACCGTATAAGGTCATGGGGTTATTTTTTTGTAAATGTACGAATCATTTTACTGCTTTTCCAATCCAAAATCCTTAGCTTTTTCGAGCATGAATTTATGGGCTTCGTTATACTCATTGGGAATCAAACCATCGAGAATGGCTTCTCGAATTAGATTTTTTAGATCCCCCACAACCTTACTTGGCTTTATATCGAAAGTTTGCATGATGAGCTCTCCCGTAATCGGTGGTTGCCAATTTCGAATTTGATCTCGCTCTTCAATGTCTTTTAACTTCTGTCTAACAACTTTAAAGTTGTTTAAAAATCGTTTTACTTTCTGTTCGTTCTTGGAAGTAATATCGGCTTCACACAGAAGCATTAAGGATTCTAGGTCTTCTCCGGCATCAAACAACAACCGCCGAATGGCCGAATCACTGACGATATCTTTTGACAAAACAATCGGTCGTAAATGTAGTAATACCAATTTTTGGACTAACTTCATTTTATCGTTTAGTGGTAATTTAAGACGCTTAAAAATTTTAGGAACCATTTTGGAACCGATGAATTCATGACCGTGAAAAGTCCAGCCGTGTCCTTTTTCAAAGCGTTTTGTAGGTGGTTTGGCGATGTCGTGAAGCAATGCTGCCCATCGCAGCCATAAATCAGTACTATGTTCAGCAAGGTTTTCCAGAACTTCTAGTGTGTGGTAAAAATTGTCTTTGTGTTTTTTACCGTTAATAACATCCACACCATGAAGTGCCACAAATTCTGGAAAAAATTCGTGCAACAGCTGGGTGTTAAAAAGGAGTTTAAATCCTTTTGAGGGTGTCTTGGAAAGTATGATTTTGTTCAGCTCATCGATGATTCGCTCCTGAGAAATGATGGATAAGCGTTTGGCATTTTGTTTTAAGGCATCCATAGACTTCTGTTCTATGGTAAAGTCTAATTGGGTAGCGAAGCGAATTGCTCGCATCATTCTAAGAGGATCGTCAGAGTAAGTTATGTTGGGTTCTAATGGAGTTTTGATGATTCCTTTTTCCAAATCGTTTATGCCACCAAAAGGATCAATAAGTTCTCCAAAACGTTTTTTGTTCAGGCAGAGTGCTAAGGTATTTATTGTAAAGTCTCTTCGATTTTGATCGTCTTCTAAGGTTCCGTTTTCTACGGAGGGCTTTCGGGATTCTTTGCGGTAAGATTCTTTTCGAGCACCAACAAACTCTAGTTCGATATCTCGATGAAGAACCATGGCAGTCCCGAAGTTCTTGAACACTTGCACCCGGGGCTTGCCGTGAAGTTTTTGTGCAACCTTTTTTGCCAATTCTATTCCGCTTCCCACGCAAACGATGTCGATGTCTTTTGGTTCTTTTCGCTGAAGGATTACATCTCGAACATAGCCCCCTATGACGTAGGTTTCAAAACCTAATTCATCAGCACATTCCGATATACATTCAAAGATTTTATGTTGTAGGTGTTGTTTCAATTTACTTTCGAATGATTTTGATTAATCCGCTTCCATCCAATTTGATGATCATTGAGCTTTGATTTTCATCTTTCTCGTCTTGCCGTAAATTTACAACATGATCTACAGAATTCTTAACTTCTTCAGAGATCTCTGAAAAACATCCTGCTTGTTTTTCTCCTGAAATATTTGCGGAGGTAGAGATGATCGGTTTGTTAAGTTTTTGAATGAGTTTTTTGCAAAATTCATCTTTAACGACGCGAATACCCATACTATTATCAGAATTAACGGCGCTTGGAGCCATTCCCTTGGGTGCATCATAAATGATGGTAACAGGCTTTTCACTGTAGTCAATCAAATCCCAAGCCATTACAGGTACTTCTTCCACACTTCGTTCCAAGCGAATGTCACTATCAACCAAAGCAATTAAGCTTTTTTGATCGCTTCGTTTTTTAATTTTGAAGATTCGTCTTACAGCTTCATCATTCGAGGCATCACAACCGATACCCCAAATGGTGTCGGTAGGGTATAAGATGATCCCCCCGCTCTTCAGAACTTCAGCGGCTTTATCAAGTTCTATTTTCATTCGATTCCAGTTTTATTCGTAGGAGGTAAACGTATCTCAATAGGACGCCATAACTTTGTAATGCGGCTATGATAAGCCCGACAAAACCGTCTAAAAACCCCCTTTGAAACCAGTAGTGCTTGATGAAGCGGAATGTGGGTTTTATAATAAAATGGAAGGGGGTGAGCTTTTTTATCTTTTTATCATAGTCTTTGCTTTGCCATTCTGCATAGCGTTCAATTTTACTGAGATAATGATCGAAGCTCTTGTAGGTGTTGTGAATGAGTTTTTCTTTGAGGAAACCTATTTCCCCCGTACTTACAATCTCTTCATGCACAAACTTATCTTCGTATCTGCAAGAATCTCTGTTAAACAATCGAATAACTTTGTCTCCTTGCCAACCGCTGTACATTACTTTTCTTCCCATAAAAAAGTTTTCTCTGTAAATCCAGAAACCACTTTTTGTCGGTTTGTCTTTTTGTAAAAACGATTGGACTTCAAGTTTTAGGGGTTCGGAAACGATTTCGTCGGCATCTAAGAGTAGAATCCAGGGGTGTTTCGCTTGAGGTATGGCCCAGTTTTTTTGGGAGGCAGGATATTCAAATTCTCGTTGGATGATTTTTGCCCCAAAAGATTTTGCGATCTCTAAAGTTCTATCTGTACTGAATGAGTCGACAACCAATACTTCGTCTGCAAAGGCTACAGACTTAAGTGCTTGTAAAAGACAATCTTCCTCGTTATAGGTAGGTATGATGGCTGTTACTGGAATCATTCAGTGTTCTTTTGTATAGTGAGGTTATGGTTTTAGCAATGTAGCTCTCAGAAAATTTCTGCGCATGAGCGTAACCTTGGTCAACCATTTCTTGACGTAATTTAGGACTTTTTTTGATTTTTAGAACGGCTTCCTTAAGTTCCTTCGATTCGGTTGGATTTACATAAATCGTGTGTGATCCTCCAGCTTCAGCAAAACAACTTCCTTGTGAAGTAATTACGGGTGTTTTTGAGTACAATGCTTCTAGAATTGGAATGCCAAACCCTTCAAAAAGCGAAGGATATATCATGATGTCTGCAAGCTGGTAAATGGCTGCCAATTCATTGTTCTGACTCACATCCAATAAAAACACCCGATCGGACAAGTGATTTTCCTGAATGAAGGTCAAGCACTTTTCTTTGTAAGTTTTGCCACGTCCAACAACGACGAGCTTTTCATTGGGGAGATGACGCAGGCTTTCTAACAAGGTCAATAGATTTTTGCGCTCGTTTATACTACCCACATACAAAAGATACTCATCGGGAAGTTGATATTTAGCTTTTGTTTGCTGTAGAAATTTTTCATCCGCATTTTCTTTGAAAATGGCATGACAACTCTGATAAATAACTTCTATTTTATTTGGTTGAACCCCATAGAACTCAACAATATCTTTTTTGGTTTGTTCGCTGATGGCAATCACCTTGTCGGCCTTTTTGCAAGCGTACTTACTTTTGAAGTTGTAAACCATTCGATCCAATAGTTTGTATTGATCGGGATGTCTTAAGAAAATAAGGTCGTGAATGGTGACAACCTTCTTCATGGAGCGCCATTTTAATCCAAAAGGCAATTCATTACTGAGTCCGTGGTATAGGTCTATTTCGTCTCTTTGCGCTTGTATCAAAACCAAGAAAGGACGCCATAAAAACTTAAATAGTTTGTGCAGGAATGAAGAAGGGGTCTTTGTGAAAACATTTTTAAATGTATCCACAAAGCCTACTTCATCGTGTTTTTTCAGTTTGGGAGTGTATAAATTAAATTCTGAGTCCGGTTGGTCTTTGGCTAGAATTTGTAGGGTGCTCCTACCGTAATTACCCAATCCAGAATGATTGTGAAATATACGTTTTGCGTCAAGACCAATTTTCATCAAACACTGATTTTATACTCTCTCAACGTATCGTTTAAAGAAGTCTTTTTGTCGGTACTTTCTTTTCTCTTTCCGATGATTAAGGCACACGGCACTTGGTAATCACCAGCTTTAAAGGTTTTGGTGTAAGTACCCGGAATTACAACAGATCTTGCGGGCACATATCCTCTGTACTCTACAGGCTCTTCTCCACTAACATCTATGATTTTTGTTGAGCCCGTAAGTACGACATTGGCACCAAGAACGGCTTCTTTTTCTACACGAACTCCTTCTACGACAATACATCGAGATCCAACAAAAGCATCGTCTTCAATAATTACGGGAGCTGCCTGTAACGGTTCTAAAACCCCACCAATACCAACACCACCGCTAAGGTGAACGTTTTTACCAATTTGCGCACAAGAGCCTACGGTGGCCCATGTGTCTACCATGGTACCTGAGTCTACGTTAGCACCAATATTGATGTAGGAAGGCATCATGATTACTCCAGGAGCAACGTAGGCACCGTAACGAGCTACTGCATGAGGCACAACACGAACGCCTAATTCGGCGTAGTTCTTTTTCAACTCCATTTTATCGTGGAATTCAAAAGGCCCCACTTCAATGGTTTTCATTTCTTGAATTGGGAAATACAAAACAACCGCTTTTTTGACCCATTCATTCACCTGCCAACCGTCTTCTGTAGGTTCAGCAGTTCTTAAGCGTCCTTTATCTAAGTGCTCTATAACTTCTCGAATGGCTTTTTCAGTAGCTGCTTCTTTGAGTAAGCTTCTGTCGTCCCAAGCTTTTTCTATGATGTTTTGTAAATCTTTCATATGGTAAACCCTAATTCTTTTTTGTGACTTCGTTGCAGGCAAAAATAACAATTTTAAGTGTATGGTGTACGTTTCCCAAATAAATTCACGGCTCGATTTGTCTTGATTTAAACTCTTTTTGTTGGGTGGGTCTTGAATTTCATAAATCCGCTTATTTTTGTGCTATGAGTATTTGGAAAATCCATGTGACTAAACTATCTGATTCTTTTCGAATCATTGATTATCTCCTCGTTCATGCCTGTTCTGTATATCCATCTAGAAGCTCCTTAAAGAAAGCTTTCAAAAAAGAATTCATTCTATTGAATGGTAAAGTTGCACAGGGTGGTGAGTGGGTTCGAGAAGGAGATTTTATTGAGATTAAGGATAAGCCTCCTGTTGCAGGAAAGGTATTTCCATTGGTTTTAAAAGTTTTGTATGAAGATGCTTTTATGGCTGTTGTCGTTAAGCCTTCGGGTTATCCCGTTAGTGGTAATTATTACAAGACCATTCAAAATGCTTTGGCTTACAATTTGGGACTTTCTGATGAAGACGATGCTTTGGTCTTGCCCAGACCGGTACATCGTTTGGATAAGCTTACCTCTGGGATTTTATTAATTGCCAAAACGCGTAGAGCTCAACAGCATTTGGGGATACAGTTTGAGAATCAAACCATCACTAAAAAGTATACAGCTTTGGTGAAGGGAAAGATGCTAGGGAAGGGTAGTGTTGAAAGTGCTATTGATCATCAACAAGCCTGTACGCTTTACGAATCCATTCGTGTGGAAAAGTCCTTGTCTTACGAATGGATTACTTGGATGGATTTAGTACCCAAAACGGGCCGTACGCATCAATTGCGTATCCACATGTCTGAATCAGGGCATCCGATTGTAGGAGATGATTTGTACGACACTCAAAATGTTCTGAAGGGGAAAGGTTTGTTTTTATGTGCAAGGTATGTTGCATTCAAACATCCTGTAAGTTCTGAGTTGATGAGCTTTGAGATCCCTTTACCGGGTAAGTTTGAGGCTTTGCTAGCAAGAGAACTTCGCCGATGGAAAAAGTTTAACCACTGAATCGATCGTTTAAGATGAAATCCAAAGGTGTTTCTTTTGATCAAAAAAAATGCTCTGAAAAGTTCAGAACATTTTTTGTGTGATTTTATGTCGGGTAGAGCTTATGCCAGTACTTCTTTCATTTTAGATCCCAGTTGTGCTGGAGAAGCAACCACGTGAATGCCACATTCCGACATGATTTTCATTTTAGCTTCAGCGGTATCATCAGCACCACCTACAATAGCGCCAGCGTGTCCCATCGTTCTGCCTTTAGGTGCTGTTTGTCCGGCAATAAATCCAACGACTGGCTTGGTGCCATTCTCTTTAATCCACTTGGCTGCATCAGCCTCCATGGTTCCACCAATTTCTCCGATCATGATGATGCCTTCAGTCTCTGGATCGTTCATCAAAAGCTCAACAGCTTCTTTTGTGGTTGTCCCGATGATTGGATCTCCACCAATTCCAATGGCTGTGGTAATTCCCAAACCGGCTTTAACCACTTGGTCGGCAGCTTCATAAGTTAGCGTACCTGATTTAGAAACGACGCCCACTTTACCTGGTTTGAAAACGAATCCGGGCATGATTCCACATTTGGCTCCGTCGGGGGTAATGACACCCGGACAATTCGGACCAATCAAACGACAGTTTTTATTGTTTAGGTATGCCTTTACAGCAACCATATCTTTTGTAGGTACTCCTTCGGTAATGCATATGATGACTTTGATTCCAGCGTCTGAAGCCTCCATGATGGCATCTGCAGCAAATGCAGGCGGAACAAAGATGAGCGTTGTGTCTGCTTGGGCTTTTTCTACGGCTTCTGCTACCGTATTGAATACGGGACGGTCTAGGTGAGATTGGCCACCTTTACCTGGTGTTACACCTCCAACAACATTGGTTCCATATTCGATCATTTGAGAAGCGTGAAACGATCCCTCTTTTCCGGTAAATCCTTGTACGATTACACGTGAATTTTTATTTACAAGTACGCTCATTTAGGCTGTTTTTTATTCGAAATTATTGTTGCTCGCGAAATTAGAACAATCCCCCTGAACAATCAAGGAAATGAATAAGAATTCAACCCTCCAAAAAGATAAAAATTGACCGTCTATCTAATGTGATGTTATTTAGCTATTGAATTTACTATTTTTGCTGAAATTCCTTGCTCATGAAAAAAGACAATATTTGTGCTCTAGCAACAGCTTCTGGTCAAGGCGCTATTGCGATTATTCGGGTTTCAGGCCCAGATGCTGTTGTTTTGTGTGATCCACTTTTTCAATCGAAAAAGAAGGACAAACGGCTTTCAGATCAAGCGAGTCATACTGTACATTTGGGTACGTTTTTTAATGACGGACATTTGATTGATGAGGTTTTGGTCAGTGTTTTTAAAGGACCAAATTCTTACACGGGTGAAAATGTCGTTGAGATTTCTTGTCACGGATCAACCTTCATTCAGCAACAAATCATTCAAGTTCTTATCAATAAAGGGTGCAGAACGGCCGAGCCAGGAGAGTTTACTTTTCGAGCATTCATGAATGGTAAGATGGATTTGTCTCAGGCTGAAGCGGTGGCCGATTTGATTTCATCATCGAATGAAAAATCACATCATTTGGCTCTTTCTCAAATGCGCGGTGGGTTTTCTAATGAAATTAAGGCTTTGCGTGAAGAACTCATCAAGTTTGCTTCGCTCATTGAGTTGGAATTGGATTTTAGTACCGAAGATGTTGAGTTTGCTGATCGTGTTCAATTGCAAGAGTTGTTGAATCGATTGAAGCAAGTTTTACGCAAGTTGATTGATTCTTTTGCTTTGGGAAATGTGTTAAAAAATGGAATTCCTGTTGCAATTGTTGGGGAGCCCAATGTGGGTAAGTCAACCCTTCTGAATGCGCTACTCAACGAAGATCGAGCTATTGTTTCACCTGTTGCCGGAACCACGCGTGATACCGTTGAAGATGAAATGATCATCGAGGGTATGAGCTTTCGTTTTATCGATACAGCGGGTATTCGAGATACCCAAGATCAAATTGAAAGTATAGGAATTGAAAAGACTTTTGAAAAAATAAATCAAGCCAAAGTGGTGCTGTACTTGTTTGATGCTTCTACGTCGACTTTTGAGCGCGTAAGCAAAGAGCTTGAGAAACTTGAGGCTGATACCAAAGGCAAACAATTGATTGCCATTGCCAATAAGGTTGATCGGGGAGATGCAACTCAAATCGAATCAACCTTTGGTGGTATCGATAACATCCTTTTCATTTCGGCGAAACAAAAAGCAAACGTGGAGCGTCTTAAAGTTTTGCTGACTGAAAAAGTGAAGCAGGGTCTTTTGAGTAATGATGATGTGATTGTCTCCAATTCTCGTCACTACGAAGCCTTGAGTCAAGCTTTGAATCATGTTGTTCAGGTTCAAGAAGGTTTAGAATCTGGTATTTCTGGTGATCTTCTTGCGATGGACATCCGGCAGTCACTCTTTCACTTGGGAGAAATAACGGGAGAAATCACTACGGACGATCTTCTTGACTCTATTTTCAGAGATTTCTGTATCGGAAAATAAGTTAGTTTTTCAACAGAACGAGATTGACATAATCTGAAGTTCTTGTCCCATTATAATCAACCAATTCATACTTGACAATGTAAACGCCCTGTTGGCATAGCTCTCCTGAATTCTTGTCGATACCATCCCATTCAAAATTGCTTTTCTCACTAGTGAATACGGCATTACCCCACTTTGAATAGATCACAGTTTTTAGCGATTTTGCATGTGCGCCTCCAAATTTAAAGACATCGTTAATACCGTCATTGTTGGGCGTAAATGCGGTTGGAAAATAATTTTTGAGCGCTGCGGTAAAACATTTGGTGTTTGAGACAATGTTACTTGTGTCATTGAGCAGATTTGCTTGAATCCGATAGCAATATGCAGAATTTACTTGCTCTATAACCAATGGTTCTATCTGGTCGTTCATCGATGTGTCGCTTGGACTCACTTCTTGAAGCGTTTCAAACGTATTGGTGACTTGGTTTAAACGTTGAACTTGATAGTTTTTAATTCCATCGCTCCACTCTTCGTAAGGGCTCCATGTTAGTTGGTGTTGATTTGATGATTTCACTCCTTCCAGAAGAATGTTTGATGTTTTATTACTTGCTCTTACCTTATTACCACAATAGTCTAAATAGTTTGCTTGGTAGAGGTAATTGTTGGAGCCAACTCCTACGTTTTTGTCTATAAAATTCAAGCTATCAAATCTTGAATAACTTTCAATCCAGTTGTTGTATGCATCCCAACGATCTAATTCGTAATAATAACCGTTTTCTAATGCCGTACTGTCAATTTTGACTTCAATGAATTCATTGTTAATCACGGAACTGGTCAGGGCAAGAGTTTCACCATTAGGTTTGGCATTTTCAACTCGAATTAGTTTTGAAATATTGTCAACACATCCGTAGTTATTTTCTACTTGAAGCGTAAGTTTATATTCGCCCTCATGTCGAAAGGCAATGTCTGTATTTTTTTCATTCGGGGAATCAATGATGACATTAGGGTTTGAAGAAAACCACTTGTATTCAGATTTGCTGCCGATATCAATGTAAGAAGTGCTTTCAAAGGAGAAAAATACATCTGAGTTTTTTCCCGAACACAAGCTTGGGAAATATTCAAAATCTGCAGATCCGATTTCGGTTCTTGGGTATATGAATTGGGGATAAACGCCTATGTTGAAAGTTTCCTGATCGGAATAGGTACAGCCGTCTACAATATTGATGTTGTAAACGACTAAATAGTCGCCAGCTTCGGTGAATTGGTAATACACGCTGTCCTTTGAGCTGTTGGTTTTTAGGGGTATGTCATCGTAAATGGCACTGTAGGCAATTCCGTTTCCTCTTAGATTGTGTCTTTTTCTGTAGATGTTCCAACTAAAGCCAGCATTCGAAGTATCTACTTGATTTAGTATGGGGGAAAAGTCATTGATGCTTAGAGGGTATTTTGTTTTTGGGTCTAGGCACAGGAAGTCCAATTCACTTTTCAATTCCGTGTTACCATTGATGGTAACAAAATCTTCTAATAGACGGTCTCTATAAACGAATGCTTTTCCACAATCTATCGGTTTGATAACTTTCACATACAAGTCGTAAGGGCCATCCAATTCTAAAGGGTAGTATGCCGATTCATTGAGACCCAATGCTGTTATGTTTCTGCCGTTAGGCCCTGTTACAGACCATTCGTAGGTGTAGTTGTCTTGAAGACTATCGTTGTTGTAATTTTTTGGGGAAAAGTTGAATACAGAACATTGCTCACCGGCAGGAGTAAAGTCTATATTGATCGAATCTGATGGGTTTGCCAAACTGGTGTTCGATTCTGTAGGTTTGATGTTTGATCTTGTTTTCGCTTGAATATCTAGAGCGTATTCGCAGGTTTCTTCATCAGACAGCTTGATGTCCAGGTATACTTTTCGAATGTTGGTGTCAAATAGGTTCTTAACTCTTATTTCAGTGGAGTCTTCATTGAAGTCAAGTTGGTAACTTAAAAGGTTTTGGCTTGTCGACCAAATAAAGTCTTCATAGGTGTTGTCCAAAGGGTTTTCATCTGCAGGCCGAGCGATTACATCGTATGAGTTGTCATTGAAGCCGAGCTTAAAAAAAGCACCAGGTAAACATTGATCTTCTTCAATGATATTGATTGAATATTGATCACATCTTGCTAAATCAGATTGAGCAAAACAGAGGGAGTGGGAAATAAATAATAGGAGGAGAGCGTATGAATGGTTTATCATGGTAGTGAGCAACTTTTCCCTAAAAATAAATAAAAAAATGTGAATAGGTTACTTCGATTCATTGGAACACTAAAACTTATGGTAATTTGCTTGTTTAAAGAGGTTTTGAGAAGGCGAAAGCCAGATTTTAATGTTTATATTTAATATGAAATTAAAATTAACTCATGATGCATTCACTAAAAAACCAATTTGGTACTGTATTTGAAGAAGCTTTGCTAAATGAGATTGCTGAGGTAGGAACTCTTCGCGATGTTCCTGCAGAAACCGAGCTTATGGATATCGGTGAGCTGATTAAAGGAGTTCCATTAGTGGTTTCAGGAGCTGTTAAAATATCACGTGAAGATATAAACGGTGATTAATTACTGCTTTATTACCTCGAGGCTGGGGATTCATGCAGTTTAACTTTTGCATGGGAAATCGGGCAACTGAAGAGTAGGATAAGAGCCGTTACTGAAACACCAACGAAATTGATTATGATTCCCCTCTCGCGAATGGAACTTTGGTCTGAACGTTACCCCACCTGGCGTAAATTTTTGTTAAAAAGCTATCAAGAACGTATGGATGAGCTTTTAGATACATTAGACAGCGTTGCTTTTGATCTTTTAGAATCACGTTTGTGGAGTTATCTAGTAGAAAAAAATAGAATTACACAACAAAATCCGATATCGATTACACATCATAATATTGCACATGATTTGTACAGTTCTAGGGTGGTTATTTCACGTCTGCTCAAACGTTTAGAACGTGCGGGGAAACTGGAATTACATCGACATGCTATTGAACTTACCTCTCCCTCTGTAACCTAGGTCACTGTATTATTTAAAACAGACCTATACTTTTGTACTTATATGAAGTACTTGAAACAGTTTTTTCCCATTTTATCATGGGGGAGGTCTTATCCTACAACGTCCCTAAAGGGAGATTTACTTGCTGGCGTGACTGTGGGTGTCTTCTTGATTCCACAGGGCATGGCTTATGCTATGCTTGCTGGACTGCCTCCTGTATACGGTTTGTACGCGAGTTTTTTTCCGATTTTGGTGTATGCTTTTATGGGGACTTCAAAACAATTGTCGGTTGGCCCCGTAGCACTGGATTCGTTATTGGTAGCTTCTGGTTTGGGTGCTTTGTCTCTTTCTAATTCTGGTGAATATATAGTAGCGGCTATTTTTTTAGCTTTTTTTGTGGGCTTGCTGCAGATGATTATGGGAGGTTTAAGGCTTGGGTTTTTGATTCATTTTTTATCAAAACCTGTAGTCAGCGGCTTTTCATCTGCAGCAGCCCTCATTATAGGTGTGAGCCAATTGGATTCGGTTTTTGGATATACTTCATCGCATAACATTGTTTCTCAAAAGCTTTTATTTAAGCTTTCTAAATTTTCTTTTGTTTTCCCATCAACTACTTTTTATGTAGGTGTTGGTGCTGTATTTTTTTTGTTGATTTTCAAGCGATTTTATTCTCGTTTCCCGGCTGCTCTTATTTTAATAGTGCTTGCCTCATTTCTTTCTTTTTATTTTGGCTGGGAAAATCGTGGTGTTGATGTTGTGGGCTTCATTCCTGAGGGGCTTCCTGAAATGAGAATGCCTTCAGCATCTATTTCTCAATGGTTTTCGCTTGCGCCCTTGGCATTTACTCTCGCACTGATTGCATTTATGGAAGCCTTGTCGGTGACTAAGTCTGTACAAGAGCAAAAGTCCCAATCTTCCTTAAGACCGAATCAAGAGCTTATAGCTCTTGGAGCATCAAACATGATGGGTTCATTTTTTCAATCATATCCTATCAGTGGAGGGTTTTCACGAACGGCAGTAAACAGTCAAATGGGAGCCAAAACACCCCTTTCTGGATTTGTTAGTGCCCTGGTAGTTGGTTTGGTACTGCTTTTTTTTACCGATTATTTTTATCATTTACCCCTGGCTGTTTTGGGCGCTATTATTTTAGTAGCTGTATTTCAACTCATCAATATTAGTTACCCAAAAAAATTGTGGAAAATGCATCGTATTGAGTTTTATATTTTGTGCATAACATTTTTAAGTACGCTGTTTTTGGGAGTCAAGTATGGGGTTCTTTTCGGTGTTTTCAGTTCCTTAGCGCACACCGTTTATAGAAGCTCAAAACCTCATATTGCAATTTTGGGAAGGGTCGTGGGGACGAATCATTTTAAAAATATATCAAGATTTTCTAACGATGTAATCACCTATCCAAAGGTTCTGATTTTGCGTTATGACGGTTCTCTTTTTTTCGGTAATCAAGCTTATTTTAAGAACGAAATTAAGGGTATAATTAGAAAGCAAACCCCCTCAATAAAACACTTAATCATTGATGCCGGTCCCATACATTATATAGATGCGACGGCCTTAAGTATGCTACATCATTGGGTTGAAGACTTGCGGAAAAATCAGGTCAAAGTAATTTGGACTCAGGTTACAGGCCCTGTCCGTGATGCTTTTTATAAGAGCGGTATTGATGATTCAATGCAACAAATTTTTTTTTCGAGTTTGGATGCAGCAATCAAACATTTAGAGGGGGATACCCCTGACGTTTATGAAGAAAAGATCTCCAATCAATTTAATCATTAAATATGAAATAAAATGCTAATTGAACAAATATACACCGGATGTCTGTCTCAAGGGGCTTACTATGTTGAAAGTAAAGGAGAGGCTATTCTGATTGATCCCCTCAGAGAGGTTAAGCCTTACCTTGATAGAGCTGCTAGAGACGGTTCGGTTTTTAAATATATATTTGAAACTCATTTTCACGCCGATTTTGTGAGTGGTCATTTAACGCTTTCTAAAGTAACGGGCGCGCCTGTTGTTTTTGGTCCACAAGCAGAAACCGAGTTTGATGCATTGATTGCCGAAGATGGTCAGGAGTTTGGTGTTGGTGATTTTACAATAGTCGTCTTGCACACCCCGGGTCACACGATAGAAAGTTGCTGTTATTTATTGCGTGATCACAAGGGTAAAGACATTGCTTTATTTACGGGTGATACGCTATTTATTGGAGATGTTGGTCGTCCTGATTTGGCTCAGAGACACAGTGCTAGCGCAGCAGATTTAGCTGAGATTTTATACGACAGTATCCGAACAAAAATAATGCCATTGGATGATGATGTGTTAATTTATCCCGCACATGGAGCAGGGTCAGCTTGTGGAAAGAACATGAGGACGGAGACGGTAGATTCTTTGGGGAATCAAAAAAAAACAAACTATGCTCTACGAAGTAACATGAGTAGGTCTGAGTTTGTGAAAGAGGTAACAGAAGGTCTGTTACCACCACCAAATTATTTCCCTATAAATATTCTTTTAAATAAGACAGGGTATGAAGACGTGAGTGAAGTTCTACAAAGAGCTAATCGATCTTTACCTGTTGATGATTTTGAAGCTCTTTCGAATCAAATTGATGCTCTGATTCTGGATGTGCGCCATCAAGATGATTTTGCTACAGCGCATATACCTCAATCCATATTTATAGGTCTTGATGGAAGTTTTGCACCCTGGGTAGGTGCTTTGATTACGGATGTTAATCAAACCATTCTTTTGGTATGTCCAGAGGGTAGAGAGGAGGAGGCTATAACTCGACTCTCTCGTATTGGGTTCGATCAAACTATTGGTTTTTTAGAAGGTGGTTTCTCCGCTTGGAAATCTTCGGGGAAGGTATACGATACTGTTAATCGAAGCACAGCAGAACATATGGTGGATACATTGTGTTCAGATAATTCAGTTCTATTTGATGTTCGCAATGAAAACGAATACAATACGGATCATGTCAGAGGGGCTAACCACAAGCCGTTAAATTATTTGAATGATTATTTAGATGATTTCCCTACAAATAAAAGTTTCTACATACATTGCGCGGGTGGATATCGAAGCATGATGGCTGCATCCTTGTTGAAAAAAAGAGGGATACACAATTTGATTGATGTTAAAGGTGGTTTTACAGCTCTAAAAAAAACGAACATATTGATGACAAAATTTATTTGCCCTTCAAAACTTAAGTCATGATTGAATATATTTTAAAACCTTGACCCTGGTATTTAAGTGGCCCCGCGATTGCATTTTTTATGTTCTTACTTTTATGTTCAGGTAAATCTTTTGGGATGTCTTCTAATTTGCGAACATTATGTAGTGCCTTTGGAGCAGGAAATAGCGTGTCTTTTTTTCGTTTTGACTGGAGACGTGATTCCTGGAATTTGTCCGTGCTTGCCGGAACGGTTGTAGGCGGTTTCATTGCTTCCCAATTTTTGACTTCAACCACTGTTGTTGACTTAAATCCAGAAACGATCGCTCAGTTGCAAGGGCTGGGTGTTTTAGACGCAGGACAGTCGTACATGCCTGAATTGCTTTTTGGTACTGAGATCCTTCACCAAAAGAAGAACCTACTGCTTTTATTGGGCGGTGGGTTTCTTGTTGGTTTCGGGGCTCGGTATGCGGGAGGATGTACTTCGGGACATGCTATTTCAGAGCTCAGTAATTTACAGTGGCCCTAATTGATTGCCGTTATAGGTTTTTTTCTAGGGGGTTTATTTATGAATCATTTCATCTCACCTATATTATTCTAATGCGAACGGTTCTCTTTTTTTTAATCGGTATTTTACTTGGTGTTGTGTTGTTTAAGTCGGAAGTAGCTTCTTGGTTTCGGATCTATGAAATGTTTCAATTTGATTCTTTTCATATGTACGGTATTATCGGTTCTGCTGTTTTATTTGGAGCTCTTGTGATGTTTGGTCTTAAAAAATTTCGGGTTGAGTCAATTCTTGATGGTCAACAAATTCATATCAAATCCAAGGATAAAGGTTGGAAGCGATACCTCACAGGGGGAATCTTGTTTGGTCTTGGTTGGGGGCTCGCTGGAGCATGTCCTGGTCCTATGTTTGTTCTTTTGGGCGCTGGTTTTTTACCGATTCTATGTGTCGTGATTGGATCTCTTTTAGGAACCTATTGCTTGCTACGGTGCGTTCCGAGGAAAGCTCCCTCACTGATGGTTGGATTTTAGTTCATTACAAAGAAGTGTAGTACTGTATAATAATTCATTTCCAAAATTTTCTTTTGGCATAATCGAAAATTTTCAATGGTTAATTATTAACTATCAGTACTACACCCTAACCTTTTTCATAAGAATCACTATGGGTTCTAAATGAGAAGTGATTTCTGTAAGAAGTTTAGGAACAAATCACTTATTTTCCTTTCCTATCCTTACCACAAACACGAGCTCAACAGCAAACGGAGTTATCCTATCAGAGCCGCCAAAAAGTCCTAAGAACTGATTAACTCTTCAAAGATAACTCCTTATCATCTACTAAATGTAGTCTTGAGCTGATCTTAGAACTAATTGGCTGCAACAAATATATAATAATTAACATGAATAGATATATTGTTGTAATATTTTTTTCATATTCTTTTATGTGACCTTAATAATATCTTCATATGCAGACAAATAGATTGTAATTCACATATTGAAACTAAATTTTGAAGTCCTTTTGAACGTGGTGATTTTGTTATAAAATTGTATTTTTGCAAAAAAAATAACAGATGCAAGAGTCCAAAATTTATGATATTACCATCGTTGGTGGTGGAATAGTGGGTTTGGCCACAGCTTACAAACTTCAGTGTAAGTATCCTAATTTAACTCTTGCTGTCCTAGAGAAAGAGTCCCAACTTGCTTTTCATCAGACAGGAAGAAATTCGGGCGTGATTCACTCCGGTCTGTATTATCGTCCCGGATCCTACAGAGCTTTAACTTGTGTGAATGGAAGAAAACAGTTGGTTTCCTTTGCAGAAGAACACGGTGTTGATTATGATATTTGTGGGAAAATTGTGGTAGCCACAAGTCAAGAAGAGCTCCCTCGTTTGGATAAAATTCGTGAAAATGGTCTTAAGAACGGATTGGTGGGCATCGAAGTTATTGATAAGAAGCGTATTCAAGAAATTGAACCTTATATAGCCGGAATTAAAGCGCTTTGGGTTCCAGAATCAGGAATTATTGACTTTAAGGGGGTTACATTAAAGCTTGCGGAGTTGATTAAATCCATCAATCCCGATTCAGATGTATTGACCGATTGCGAAGTGTTAAAATTCGACAAAGGTGAGATTTCTTCGATTTCAACTTCCAAAGGTATGGTGAAGTCACGTTTCATGGTTTTCTGTGTAGGATTACATTCTGATCGTATGGCACGTAAGGATCATGTTCACTTAGACATGCGTATCGTTGGTTTTCGAGGAGATTATTATGATCTGACGGAACAGGGCATGAAAAAGATTAAGAATTTAGTTTATCCTGTTCCTAATCCTGAATTTCCATTTCTAGGCGTACATTTTACTCGCATGACTGATGGGACCATAGAGTGTGGGCCAAATGCTGTTTTCACCTTCAAGCGAGAAGGATATGGTAAAACAGATTTTAGCCTTAAGGACACCACAGAAGCTTTAGGGTATAAAGGTACTTGGAAATTGTTCTTTAAACATTGGCAATTTGGTCTAAACGAATACAAAAGAGCTTTTTCAAAGCGATTGTTTTTAAAACAATTACAGCGTATGTGTCCGAGCTTAACGATGGATGATATCAAGCCCGGTAGATCTGGAGTTCGTGCGATGGCTTTGGGTGATTCGGGTGATGTGATTGATGATTTTAAAATTGAATACAAAGACCGGAGTATTCACGTGTTAAACGCTCCGTCTCCTGCTGCTACTGCATGCTTGGCTATTGGTGATGAGGTTACTTCTTTGGCTGAGAAACATTTTGGCTTGTAAGTATAATTCGGGCTGCGCATTCTAGGAATGTAATTAACCATCCTCTCCTTAGATTTTATGGATACCCAAGCTGGGTATTTCTCGTCTATTTTTTGTGCGGAAAATATGCTTGAGCAATGGATTCTACTATCTTTGCAGCCTAACGTAAGTTATGAAGGAAAAACTTTCCATATTGATAAAGAATGAGAGTGCAGATTTAGAGTCTGTTTTGCTTGGTATTGCAAATGATTTTGGTGGTGAACCTCCTGTTGATGAGGCTTATGACCCGAAATCTAAAGAACATATCAATGCGGGTACTTTTCCCGTTGAAAGTGATCTCCTTGGTGAAATGGAGGCTTTCAATGCGGTTTTCAAAAAATACAATATTGAAGTATTTCGACCTGAAAACATTCATAATTACAACCAGATTTTTAGTAGAGATATCGCTTTTGTGATCGATGATAAGTTCATCATTCCGAACATCATTGAAAAACGAGCAAAAGAGTTTCAGGCAATTGCCTCAACGGTGGATCGCATCGATACATCATCTATTGTTAAGATGCCCCGTGGAGCAAGTGTAGAAGGTGGTGATGTGATGCCTTGGGATGATTGTATTTTTGTGGGAGTCTCTGATGATCCAGACTTTGAAAGATATACCGTAGCTCGAACCAATTACACGGGTGTTGCCTTTTTACAAAAGACGTTTCCTCACAGAACTGTTGTTTCTTTTGAGTTGAATAAATCGGATACCGATCCCCGTAAAAATGCGCTGCATTTAGACTGTTGTTTCCAACCTCTGGGTAAGGGGCAGGCTGTAATTTATCCCGGCGGATTCAAAAATTCGGATGATGTAGCTTTTCTTGTTGATTATTTCGGTGAGGAAAACATCATTGAAATCGATACCAATGAGATGTATCACATGAATTCTAATTTGTTTTCTATTGGTCCTGAAATTATTGTCTCCGAAAAAAGATCGAAGCGATTGAACTCGGAATTACGTCGTCGTGGATTTACGGTCGAAGAAATACCCTACTCAGAGATTTCAAAAATGGAAGGTTCTTTACGGTGCTCTACATTACCTTTAAGACGAAAACATCATGATTAAGGGCTTAGCTTCCAGTGTGATGATGATTCGTCCCATTGCTTTTAGATACAATGAGCAAACGGCTACGAACAATCACTACCAAAAGATGTTGAGTGAATTGAGTCCTGCTGAGATTCAGAAACGAGCTCTTCACGAGTTTGACACCCTTGTAGCACATTTAAAGGCTAGAGATATTGAAGTTGTAGTTGTGCAAGATACGCATGAGGAGGATACTCCTGATTCTATTTTTCCAAACAATTGGATTTCTTTTCATGATGACGGTCGCGTTGGTTGGTATCCAATGTATGCTGAAAATCGACGACTGGAACGGCGAAAAGAAATTTTAAATATTTTGCAAGAGCAACACTGCTTTTTGATCAGCGAAATGGTAAATTTTTCACATTACGAGAGTGATGGCCGTTTCCTTGAAGGAACGGGCTCTATGCTTTTGGATCGCGTTAATAAAATAGCTTACGCAGCTCAATCTTTGAGGACCGATGCTAGAGTTTTGAAAGATTTTTGTGAGACTTTTGGTTTCGAGTCTCTTACGTTTAAGGCTTTTCAGACTGTAAATAAGGAGCGCTTACCTATTTATCACACCAATGTTATGCTCTCCTTGGCTGATGACTTTGCCATTATATGTGCGGATACCATTGATGATTCTGAAGAAAGAAATTCTTTGATTGATTGCCTCAAAGATTCAGGAAAAGAAGTAATTTTCATCACTGAAGATCAAAAGCATCGATTTGCTGGAAATGTGATGCCTGTTGTCAATAAATCAGGAGAAAAATTCTTAGTGATGTCATCCACTGCACATCAGTCATTGGATGACGAGCAAATCAAAAAAATAGAAAAACATTGCCAAATACTTTCCACTCCATTGCACACCATAGAGGCTTGTGGTGGCGGTAGCGCTCGTTGTATGATGGCAGAATTATTTTTGCCTAAAAACGCACCATCGAAATGAAAGACTTAGAAATAAAGCTTGTAGACCCGATCATAAATGCTGTTAAAGCGATTTTTGGTGCTGATTTACCTGAAAATCAGATTAATTTCCAGAAGACCCGCAAGGAGTTTGATGGCGACATTACTTTAGTTGTTTTCCCTGTGGTGCGGTTCTCCAAGAAAAGCCCAGAGCAAACGGCTGAAGATTTAGGAGAATACCTTGTTAGAGAAGTTGAATTTATTGAGGCCTACAATGTTTTAAAAGGTTTTTTGAATTTGGTTGTTACAGATTCCTATTGGCTGTCTTCATATGCCTCAGCTTACGAGAGCACAGATTATGGATTTGTGAAAGCTGATGATACTTCTCCTTTAATCGTTGTGGAGTATTCATCTCCCAATACCAATAAGCCTTTGCATTTGGGACACATTCGCAACAATTTATTGGGGTATTCGGTTGCCGAAATCATTAAAGCTAGTGGTACACGCGTCAAGAAGGTGCAAATCATCAATGACCGTGGAATTCACATCTGCAAGTCTATGTTAGCCTGGAAGAAGTTTGGAGAAGGAGAAACTCCAGAATCATCTGGTATGAAAGGAGATCACTTGGTAGGTAAGTACTACGTGAGATTTGATCAAGAATACAAAAAAGAAATTTCGAATTTACTCGCTGAAGGTAAAACCGAAGAGGAAGCGAAAAGAGAAGTTTCCATATTGCAGGAGGCACAACAAATGCTTCGTGCTTGGGAGGCAAAAGATGAAGAGGTTGTTGGCCTATGGAAAACGATGAACCAATGGGTTTATTCTGGTTTTGATACCACGTATAAGCGCTTGGGTGTTGATTTTGATGCAAATTATTACGAGAGTGAAACGTATTTGTTAGGTAAAAAATACGTTGATATTGGTCTTGAGAAAGGAGTGTTCTATCAAAACGAAGATGGCTCTGTTTGGGTTGATTTGACGGATGAAAAATTAGATCATAAGTTACTTTTGAGAGGTGATGGTACTGCCGTATATATGACTCAAGACATTGGAACGGCTATTCAGAGGCATTTGGACTTTGACTTCAGTAAAATGGTTTATACCGTTGGTAATGAGCAAGATTATCACTTTAACGTTTTATTTAAAGTTTTAAATCGTTTGGGTTATTCTTGGGCCGAAGATTGTCGTCACTTATCCTATGGTATGGTTGATTTACCTAGCGGGAAGATGAAATCTCGTGAAGGAACTGTGGTTGATGCGGATGACTTGATGCAAGAAATGGTTACAACTTCGAAGTCTATTTCTGAGGAATTGGGAAAATTGGATGGTTTTGATGAGGAACAATTGGCATCGGTTTACGAAACGATTGGTCTGGGTGCCTTAAAATATTTCATTTTGAAAGTAGACCCTAAAAAGCGCATGGTGTTTAATCCATCTGAATCTATCGATTTTAATGGTCATACCGGTCCTTTTATCCAATACACACATGCACGAATTTGTTCTTTGAAGCGAAGGGCAGCATCAACGGATATTGCATTGAATCCCGAATCGGAACTTCATTCGAAAGAAAAAGAACTTCTCAAAGTAATTTTACGTTACCCTGAAATTATTCAGGAATCAGCCAAAGATTGCAGCCCTGCTGTACTTGCTAATTATACTTATGACTTGGTAAAAGAGTACAATCAGTTTTATCAACAAGTGCCGATTTTCGGTGCACAGAGCGAAGGTGACAAAGGCTTCCGCATTGGCTTATCAAGTATGGTGGGAAGCGTTATTTCTTCCTCCATGCGTTTATTGGGGATTACGGTTCCTGAACGAATGTAAATTGATTATTTTTGACACTAATCTATTAGACGATGTTTGAAAATTTATCCGAAAAATTAGACAAGGCTTTTTCCGTTCTCAAAGGGCATGGAAAGATTACTGAAATTAATATTGCAGAAACGCTTAAAGAGGTTCGACGGGCTCTTTTAGATGCCGATGTTAGTTACAAAATTGCCAAAGAGTTTACTAAAAAAGTAAAAACAAAGGCCATCGGTCAAGATGTATTGACCTCTCTCAAGCCCGGTCAGTTGATGGTGAAGCTTGTTAAAGACGAGTTAACCGAGTTGATGGGTTCTCAGGTAGAAGGAATCAATTTAGAAGAGAAAACGTCTGTTGTCCTTGTTTCTGGACTTCAAGGTTCTGGTAAAACAACTTTTACGGGAAAACTCGCTTTGTTTTTGAAATCAAAAAAATCAAAGAATCCCTTGTTGGTAGCTTGCGACGTTTATCGACCAGCAGCCATCAATCAGCTCGAAATTTTAGCCGATCAGGTAGGTGTAGATGTCTTTACCGATAAAGAAAGTAAAGACCCTGTAGCCATTGCCAAGTCTGCTGTAGCGCATGCCAAAGCAAACGGTCATGATGTTGTGATTGTCGATACCGCAGGACGTTTAGCAATTGATGAGCAGATGATGAATGAAATCGCTGCCGTTAAATCTGCGATTCAGCCTCAAGAAACGTTGTTTGTTGTGGATTCCATGACTGGACAAGATGCTGTGAATACTGCCAAAGCCTTTAACGATCGATTGGATTACAATGGTGTTGTATTAACCAAGTTGGATGGTGATACTCGTGGTGGTGCTGCATTGACCATTAAATCTGTAGTGAATAAGCCGATAAAGTTTGTAGGTACCGGAGAAAAAATGGAGGCTCTGGATGTATTCCACCCAAATCGGATGGCCGAGCGTATTTTGGGCATGGGAGATGTGGTTTCTTTGGTGGAAAAAGCACAAGAGCAGTTTGATGCTGAAAAAGCACGGAAACTTCAAAAACGTATTGCCAAGAACGAATTTGATTTCACTGACTTTGTCGAACAGATCGGTCAGGTGAAGAAAATGGGTAATATGAAAGATTTGATGGGCATGATTCCGGGTATGGGAAAAGCGATGAAAGGGGTGGAAATTGAGGATGATGCTTTTAAACATGTTGAGGCCATGATATCTTCCATGACCCATAAAGAGCGCTCAAACCCCTCTTTGTTAAACGGTTCTCGTAAACAGCGTATTGCTCGAGGTAGTGGTCGTTCTGTGAGTGATGTAAATCAGCTCATTAAACAATTTAATGACATGGGTAAAGTGATGAAGATGATGCAGGGTGGCGGAATGAAGAACATGATGAAAATGATGGGCAAAGGCGGTATGCCGAATATGCCTTTAGGTAAATAAACAGAGTTATGCAGTTATTAGACGGGAAATTAACATCCAACACCCTAAAGGATGAAATCGCAACAGAAGTGAGTGAACTTGTTGTAAAAGGAGGGAAGAAGCCTCATTTGGCAGCGATACTTGTTGGTTCAAACGGGGCTAGCGAAACCTATGTGGGTGCTAAGGTAAAAGCCTGTGAAAAAGTAGGCTTTGATTCGACACTCGTTCGCTTGAATGAGGATGTCTCCGAAGAAGATCTTTTGAATGAGATTCGAAAGATTAATGACAATCCTGCGATTGACGGTTTGATTGTTCAACTTCCTTTGCCAAAGCATATATCTGAAATTAAGGTGACTGAGACCATCGTTCCCGAGAAAGATGTGGATGGTTTCCATCCGGTAAGTTTAGGTCGTATGACGCTTAACTTACCAACATTCTTACCGGCTACTCCGGCTGGAATTGTAGAGCTTTTAGATCGATATGACATCGAAACCTCAGGAAAACATTGTGTGGTGATTGGACGCTCTCATATTGTAGGTTCTCCGATGAGTATTTTGATGGCTCGAAATGCAAAGGTTGGAAATTGTACGGTTACGCTAACCCACAGCAGGACTACAAATTTAGAGGAGATTTCTCGTTCAGCAGACATCCTGATTGTAGCGCTTGGAAAGCCAGAATTTGTTAAGGCAGATATGGTAAAACAAGGTGCTGTTGTTGTGGATGTGGGTATCACGCGTGTTAAGTCAGACAAAACAAAATCTGGATGGAAACTAAAAGGTGATGTGGCCTTTGATGAGGTAGCACCTAAGTGTTCTTTCATTACACCTGTTCCGGGTGGAGTAGGACCGATGACGATTGCTTCCTTGTTGAAAAACACATTGATTTCAGCTCGAGGAAAATAAATGCACATTCTTTACGCATAAAAAAACCTCTCGGAATGTTCGAGAGGTTTTTTTGTTTTCATGTATTTAGTTGTAATCAGGTAAAAAACGATATCGTTCTGCATAATCCAGCATTTGCTCTGTAAAGTCATCGGGATAAGTCACTTCAATAGAAATAATTTCATCGTCTTCGTTGGTTGTTGGAACCATCTTAGGGTTGATAAACCCTCCATAAGGAGCGATGTTCAGTTTTTCAGCACGTGTTAAAACCTCCTGGTGTAGTTCTTGATCTACTTTTACGCCGTAGCCTTCTACCAAGGCCATGCAGGCCTCATAATCTCCTTCGGATTTGATTCGTTGAACTTCACGCAGCTGTTCTCCGAAGATTTCTCGAAGTTTTGTGTAGTCGTTGATCTTGAAGTAGGTTTTGCCTTCTTTAACCACCTTGCTAATTACCTGATCTTGTTCACCTTTTTCATATGCCCAAGCAGCTACCCACTGTCGGTTTCGCATGTGCGACTCTTCAATATCTGCTCCCGGCTCTACTCTTCGCAATTGAGTCATCAATCCATTGCGAATGTAACCGTCGTATTCGGCTTTTCCTGTTTCTAAAGATTCCATCAAACCCAATTCTATGATTTTTTCATCCAGGATGAAGTAGAGTGCTACCAGGTCAGCACGACATTCTTCTAGCGTCGACGCATAACTTTTTAAAGTTTCTTTCATCGTTCCCACACCCGGATTGATTTGCCCAGAAGCATGTCCTAAAACTTCGTGCAATGCGGTGTGAAGTTTCCCCGCTAATTTCGAATGTGTTTTTGCTCTATCAATTTCTTCTGTGTCGTGACAGAATTCATTCAGTAAGCCTTTTCCGCCTGCTTGTTCATAGGCATAAACGATGTTTCCAATACTGATGGATTTGGATCCATGTTGGGTTCGAATCCAGTTGGAATTGGGCAGGTTAACACCTATAGGTGTAGCGGGAGAAGCATCTCCGGACTCCGCGGCCACAGAAATAACTTTGTAGGACACCCCTGTGATGTTTTTCTTTTTATGCACCTCCATGATAGAGGATTGATCTTCAAACCACTGAGCTTCATCAGAAAGGACTTTCATTTGGGCAGAGGCCTCAAAATCGGTTATTTGTACCAGAGATTCAAACGAGCCCGTATAGCCTTTAGGGTCGTTGTATACTTCTATGAATGAATTGATGTAATCGATGTCTCCCTCTGTGGCATTCACCCAGGCGATGTTGTAGGCATCCCATGTTTTTAAATCGCCTGTTTTATAGTATTCTATGAGGAGTTTTAGAGCATCTCCTTGAGCTTTATTTTCTGCTACGGAAACTGCTTTTTCTAGCCAGGGTATAATTTGGGCAATCGCTTCGCCATACATTCCATTGAGTTTGTATACTTTCTCTTCGAGACCTTTTTCTCCTCGAACTAATTTGGAGTTCAAACCGTAGGATACCGGTTTATCCGTTTTAGAATCTCGAATGGAAGCAAAATATGCATCGACTTCAGCTTCATTGATGTCTGGGTCGTAAAAGTTTACTGCAGAACCCAAAACAAGACCTTTAGCAGGATCAAGATTTACTTTTTTGGCATCGAAATTTGGGTCGAAAATGGCTCTGACCGCTTCCTTATTTAGGGAAATGCCTGTAGATTTCATCAGGTTTGCCATGTATTCCTGAGAGAATCCGGGTTTAAATTTATCCATGGAGTAGTGGTGGTGGATCCCGTTAGCAAACCAAACTCGTTTGGTATACGTTGTTAAGTTTTCCCAATCTTGGGTGGATTTATCCCCATCGTAATTTTGAATGATGTGTTCCAGGACCCTTCGAATGGATAGGTTGTGTCTGTAGTTTTGATCCCAGATGATGTCTCTACCTGCGTAACCCGCTTCACTGAGGTAATACACAAGTTTTTGTTGCTGCAGACTTAGCTTTTCAAAGTCTGGGACTTGATAGCGTATGATTTTTAAATCAGCAAAAGTCTCTGTTTGGAAGGAAAAGTTCTCTTCAGTTTTTTCTTTTTGAGCGCAAGAGAAGAACAGTAAAAGTGCTGTAACTGTTACGGGAAACATTTTTTTCATTGTCATTATTTTTTATTTATACCATCAAAAATAGAAATTTAATTCTGTTGACGGTTGTAAATAGAAATGAATAACAATAACCTCAGGAACTAAGAATTACGGATTGGATGGGTTGAACATCAAATATTTCAGGAATTAACGAGAGTCTAGGAGATTACTTTTACGAAAGCCTCGTAGTTGTTTGACAACTGTGTTTTATGACATTCATTCAAGTCTGCAGTTTCCTCGACAAATTCGGGGAGTGCTTTCTTCATGACTTTCGCAAATTTTTGAGGGTGTGCGGTCTCTAAGAATACTCCGTACTCGTCTTCTTTTAAAAGTTCTGAAAGCGCCAATTTACCCACAGCTCCGTGAGGGTCGAGGGTGTAGTTGTTGTTTTCTTGACAGTCTTGTATTTCTTTGAGTGTTGCATCATCATCAATTCGGCATGCTGCTACGTCTTCTTTGATCGAGTCTAGTTCGCCGTTGTAAAAATAGTCGATGCGTTCGTAATTACTAGGATCTCCAACATCCATGGCATTGGAGTAGGTGAGTACCGAAGTCTTTTTTGCATATTCTCCTGTGTTTAAATATTTGAAGAATGTGTCGTTGATGTTATGTGCGGCAATGAATTTATCAATAGGTAGCCCCATTCTCTTTGCAACCAATCCAGCCGTAACATTTCCAAGATTCCCAGAGGGAACAGATACAACCATCTTTTTTCCTTTCAGGTCTTTTTTGAGCTGCTTGTAGGCGAAGAAGTAGTATAACATTTGCGGCAAAAGACGTGCGACATTGATGGAGTTCGCACTACTCAAAGATTTTTTAGTTCTAAGGTCTTGATCGTTAAGCGCTTTTTTGACCAATTTTTGGCAATCGTCAAAAGTTCCATCTACTTCAAAAGCATGAATATTTTCACCCAGGCTGGTCATTTGGTATTCTTGGTAGGCACTTACTTTTCCTTTCGGGAATAATATTTTTACTTCAACTCCCGGTACTTTAAAGAAGCCATTTGCAACGGCACTTCCGGTATCTCCAGATGTAGCTACAATGATGGTTACTTCTTTGTTTTCATTAGAATTGAAGTGAGACAAACACCGTGACATAAAACGCGCTCCAACATCTTTAAAAGCTTGCGTAGGTCCATGGTACAACTCTAGAGCAGCGATGTTTTTTTCTACAGGAACCACCGGAATCTTAAAGTTTAGGGTTTCTGCAAGGATGCTTTTCAACTGCGCATCGTTCAGTGAGCCCTCTACAAAAGGTTTCAGGACTGTAAATGCAATATCTAAATCATCATAGGATTCTATTTGTTCAAAAAAATCACTAGGAATTTCAGGAATATACTCCGGAACATACAAACCACCGTTGTTGGTTAAACCATTGATTACGGCATCTTTAAAGGAAATATTCTCGTTGTTTTTTCGTGTACTTAGATACTTCATTTTTTTACAATTCTTGCGCCACTATCTTTACAAAGTAAATGTTTGTGGGCTTGTGTTTTTATACTTAAGTCCGCGTATACTTGCTCCATGGCCTTGATGATATGATCTGCTTCATCGGCGTTTTTTGCGATGGCAAATACAGACGGTCCGGAGCCAGAAATTCCGAATGCCAATGCTTTGTTTTCTAGCGCAGCTTTTTTCAACTCTTTAAATCTTGGAATCAGTAGGCTTCTTCTAGGTTCTACAACCAAGTCTTGAAGACTCGCAGAAAATAGATCAATGTCTTTTTCATACAAGCTGGATACAAAAGCACCCATGAAACTGACTTGTTGCGACAGGGTCTTTAGATCTATGGTATTGTTTAAGATTTTTCGAGCGTCTGAGGTGTTAACTTTTATTGCAGGAAAAAACGTAACGGCGTATAAGTTTTCTATCAGTGGAAGTTGGATGAGGTCTGAAGCCTTTTTTCCTTTACTTAAAACGACACCACCTAATATGGATGGCGCAACATTGTCTACGTGTGCACTACCACAAGCAACACGTTCTCCTTCTGCGGCAAAAGCAACCAATTCTTTATTCGAATAGGGTTTTCCCATTAACTCGTTGTAGGCAAAGGCTGCTGCTGCACTGCTGGCACTACTAGAGCCAAGGCCACTTCCTGCTGCAAAACCTTTTGTGATGACGATGTCAACCCCTTTAAAGCTGTTGAGGGTTTCCTGCATTTTACGGATCACTACAGAGCAACAATTTTTATCACGCTCCAAAGGCAATCCTTTGCCATTAATTATTTCAAGGATGTTATTTTCCTCGGTACCGTTGAGTGTCAGTTCGACCTCATCTCCGATATCGTTTAAAGACAAACCCAAGACGTCATAACCCACATTAAAGTTGGCCATGGTGGCGGGGGCATAAGCAGTTATTTGATTCATCAATTATTTGTTTACGATGGACATTACATCGGCAAATACACCACTAGCTGTTACACTAGCTCCTGCACCAGCTCCCTTAATAACTAGGGGTTCGCTTACATAACGGTCGGTGAATATGGCTACCACGTTGTCTTTACCTTCCAGGTTGAAGAACGGACTGTCTGAAGGAATTTCTTTCAATCCTACAGATAACTTTTCGTCCTCAAGTGTTGCGACAACTTTTAGTTTGTATCCTTTGTCGTTGGCCTTAGCATAAAGAGCCTTGAAGAAATCTTCGTTTTTCTCTAAATTTTCAAACAGGCTATCCACACTTTTCGATTCTGTACATGCATCTGGGATGAAGCTGTTGAATTCAATATCCGACAAGGCTCCTTTGAGTCCAGACTCTCTCGAAAGGATTAAGATTTTACGCATCACATCCAGTCCACTTAAGTCTATGAGTGGGTTTGGCTCTGTATATCCTTCTTCTTTTGCTTGAAGGACCACGTCTGTAAATTTATTTTCAGCATTGTATTTGTTGAAAATGAAATTTAAACTTCCAGAGATCACCGCTTCAATTTTGTTGACCGAATCACCACTGATGATTAAGTCGTGGATGGTTTTAATAACCGGAAGCGCAGCACCTACACTGGTTTCGTATTTGAAGTGACAGTTGAATTCTTTAGCAGCTCCAATGAGGCTCGCGTAGGTTTCGTAATCGCTACTGCAGGCAATTTTGTTACAAGTAGCTACAGAAATACTATTTTCCAACAAGAAGGCGTAGCCGTCACTTACAACTTGGGAGGCCGTGTTGTCGATGAATATACTGTTTGGTAAATTCAGTGCACGTGCCTTCTCTAGGTATTCAGGAAGCGCTTCGTATGGAGTTCCGATCTCATTAAGGCTGAAACAATCATCTTCACTAATTTCAAGCCCATCGTTGATGATCATTTTTCTACTGTTTGCTACACCAATCACTTTCAAGTTGATTTGATAGTCGTCGATGAGCTTTTGCTTTTGAGAGTAGATGATGTTGAGGAACTCTTTTCCAACATTACCCGTACCCGCGATGAAGAGGTGTACGTTTTTCACAATGTTACTGAAGAATTTCTCATGAATCACATTGAGGGCTTTCACTTCGTCCTTTTTGTCAATAACAATGGAAAGGTTTCTTTCTGAAGCTCCTTGAGCGATGGCCGTTACGTTGATTCCATTTTCACCAATCACGCTAAGTGCTTTACCGGCCAGACCGATTTTATTTTTCATGTTGTCACCGATAAGTGCGATGATACATAAATCTCTAGCAATCTCTACAGGTTTTATGGTTCCTGCCTGAATTTCGTTTTGGAAAGCTTGGTCAAGTACTTTTTTAGAAACGTCTGCGTCCGATTCGTTAATTCCGAACCCAATGCTTTGTTCCGAAGAACTTTGTGTGATCAAAATCACATTGACCTGATGCTCTTCTAGCGTTTGGAAAACTTTACGTGCGCTTCCTTTTTTACCAGAAAGGCCAATTCCTGAAACCGTAAGTACAGCAATGTCATTTAGCGAAGACAAGCCTTGTATCTTATGATTTGACTTTTGCGGGACATGGCTGATGAAGGTTCCTTCTTGCTCGGGTTGAAGCGTGTTTTTTAGGTACAGAGGGATTTTTTTATCAATCAAAGGCAGTATTGCTCTTGGATAAATCACTTTGGCACCAAAGTAAGCCATTTCAAAAGCTTCTTCGTAGCTGAGGTTTTTCAGCGAAAGCGTGTTTTTAACTCTCTGAGGATTCGCACTGTGGATGCCGTCCACATCGCTCCATATTTCAAGAGAACTAGCATCAATGGCCTGTGCATAGATGGCTGCGGTATAGTCGGAACCCCCTCTGCCAAGTAGAACGGTTTCATTGGCTTCGTTAGAAGCAATGAATCCACCGGCGATGTAGTTTTTATTTTTTACTTTGTTTTGAATGTTTTTGTTTGTGCGATTAAAATTAACTTCACCATCCAGGTAGTTGTCGTCTGCAGAAATTAACGGACGACTGTCTAAATGTTCAATGGAAAGTCCTGATGTATTGAGGTATCTTTGTACAATCAAAGAGGACAATTGCTCGCCCATGCAAAGTACCTTGGCTTTGGTCTTGTCGGTCAGTTCGTTTAGAATCTGAACTCCTTTGCTGATGGCTTCCAGTTCGTTGCATTTCTCTTGTACAGCAATGAGCAGATCCGTCTGCTGGTCAATCGGGATGAGTTGTTGTATGTTGTTGAAGTGAAGGTCTTTGAATTCTTCAATAAGTTCAGTAGTGTCACTAATAATCGCTTGTTCCGTAATTTTTTCTAATCGATTGGTAATCCCTGAGAAGGCAGAAACTACCACAATGTAGTTCTCCTTTTTTTGGGATAGAATGACTCTTATCTGCTCTAAATTTTCTTTTGAGGAAACGCTTGTTCCTCCAAATTTTAAAACCATCATGCGATTGCTATTTACGTCACTTAAAATTCATTTGAACTCAAAAGTTTACAAGCTTTTTCTACCGAATAGATTCAGCCTGTAATCAAGCCCCAAATGTATTAAATTATTATGGAACTTTATACACATATTACAGCCCGATTTCACTTGGGATTGGGTGTGGTTTTTATTTTTATTTTTTGGCTCTTTTATTAAATTACGTTCCGTGTTTTTTTTTATCATTTTACATCATTTTTTCTCGCTGTAAATGATGATTTCACGGATTGTATTTTTCTTTCCCACAACACTTGAATTCCATAGTATGTAATTAATTAGGAAATTATATTTTTATGTTTTATGTTAGCTTCAGATTGCAAGATGAACTGACTATTAAATGCCAAAGAACGTTCGCTTTACTAAAATAATATTACCT
>DLQO01000070.1 GCA_002478765.1 Flavobacteriales bacterium UBA7430 | reverse complement strand
TACGTGAATCAAAACGGGTACATGCTCATTCCTAGCAAGCTTTTCGGCATACTGATAGGTGTCAATTAGGGCGGTATAGTCCCATCCTTTAACCGTTAATATTTCAATACCCAGTTCTGTATCGGTACGTTGCATCCCTTCGAGTGCCTTGGAAATACTCCCTTTGGTTGTTTGTTCGTCATTATGAACAGAAATCCCATAATCATCATCCCAAACACTCATTATCATTGGGATTTGCATTACACCAGCAGCATTCATGGCTTCTAAAAATAAGCCTTCGCTTGTACTTGCATTTCCAATTGTACCCCAAGCAATTTCATTTCCCTTATTTGAAAAACGCTCACTACCTTTGATTTTCAATGCTCGATACACTTTTGACGCTTGCGCTAAGCCCACAAGCCGCGGCACTTGCCCAGCTGTAGGCGATATATCAGAACTGTGATTTTTTTGTTTTGTTAAGTTTTTCCATGCACCGTTGGGTTCGTTACTTTCAGTAACAAAATGACCTCCCATTTGCCGACCTCCTGACATGGGCTCAATTTCCATGTCGGGATGTGCATAGAGTGCAGAGAATATATGCTGTGGAGTTAAGTGCCCTTGCTCCATTAGTATGGTTTGATCGCGGTAATAACCCGAACGAAAATCCCCATCTTTAAAAAACTTACTGAGTATGAGCTGCGGCAATTCTTTTCCATCTCCGAAAATGCCAAACTTAGCTTTTCCAGTCATAACTTCCCTTCTTCCAAGAATAGAACATTCTCTGCTAAGGGAAAGTAATCTGTAATCTTCTAGTACTTGTTCTCTGAAACCTTTAAAAGAAATCGGGGTTTCTGCGGCAAGTTTTTTGTTAGACATAGATGAATTTTAACTTTGCAAATTTACGAAAATTACAGAGAACAGAACAATGCAATGAATCCAGCTACAATACGCTTATTCACAATCTTCTATAGCCACCTACGTGTAAATAACTTTTTTAGATTGTTAATGTCAATTGTCAATACAAACCGCATATTGGATAAATAATTGGAGTCATTGAGTACATAGTTTTCGGAGTTCTGAATAGGGAAATAGAACTCTAAATAATCAGGAACTAAATTCACTCGTATTCCAGAGTCATAGAACGCCTGTGCCTTGGTGCCTTTATTTTTGGTTATTCCAAAATCGGTATACACTTCAACCCATTTCCACAAACTGAAGCCTAAATTGGTTGCCAGTATGTAATCATTGGCTTTGGGGCTTTCAAATCGGGATTTAAAGCCTCCCTCCGACATGATAAATTGTTGGCTATAGATTCCATCATCATCAGAACGCCCTAAATATCCATAACGAAAAAGATAATCTGTAGAGCGGTTTAGGCTGTAATCAAAATAGGTAGTTTTCTGGTTATCGTCCCATAAGAACTTACCACCAAAAAAACGAACAGATAATGTCCTTCCATCATGAAAAAGGTGCCTGAATTCCGCATCTACATTGAATTTCCCAAAATTATCGGATATTTCGAGGTTTGCTGCTACTTTCAAAAGCCTTATGGCCTCTTTATTGGAATAAGTATAACCAATGTTCCCAATGGTATAATTTGGTGTTAGAATGGGTGTGGTGCCGAATTCTCTGTTTACACTTGTCAGCGATAGTGAAAATACTTCACGTTTATTGGATCTAAAATTATCTGGACGTTTGACTAGGGTAAGCGAAGGCCTGAAAATTCTGTATCGTAAGTTTTCATCGTAATGAAAACTACTTCCTGAGAACCCAAGTTGATATAGGTACAAAGAAGCGTCCTCGTCATACAAACGATAGCTCATTGAAAACGAACCCACTAGTTCTTTGAGCTCCGTACTGTAGTTTGGATTGATATCGTAACTGAATGGTTTTCTTTGAAATGCCCTATTGGATAGTCTCGTTCCAAGGGTAACACCATCGTAAGCGTTAAAATCAATTTTAGGGTTAAAAAATACCTGACTCCTTTTGGGATCTTCAAGATCTTTTATAAAAGTGTATTTGATTGGTTTTAACGTAGTCCCTTTTAGCTTTCTATAATTATTTTGAAGATTAAACTCAGGGATTTTATGTTTGGGATTGATGACAAGATAGTCTGCATTAAATCGTTTTAACTTAATTTCATCTCTATTTTTAGGATCTGAAACCTGTATTGACTGAATAATCCGATTGTCCTTGATTTGGGCTAGGGTATAGGGAATAGGGTTTTTATAGTTTTGTATTATGTGAACATTTAGCGAATCTGAATTCCTTCGAATGGATTTGAATTTTATGTCAATTGAGTTTCGTTTGCCTAAATAATCTTGAAACAACCAGGGAATATTGAGTTGGTTTTCTAGCGATTTTTGTACTTGTTCTTTGGATAGTACTTTTCCGATTTGACTTTTGATAGCATTGTTTATTTTTTCTTTGCCATAATACGCATAGGCATAACGAATACCATGAGCAACATGACTGGGTATTGCTACCCTTTCGTTGAACTTAATTAAATCACTTTTTGCAGTAAAAGCACTTTGTTGAATGTTATTTCTAAGGACGTATTCATTGAAATAAAGAAACCCATAATTAAATGAAGCTTGACTTAAGCTATAGCTTTTAATAAAAGGGCGAAGTAGGGGTTGCTTTGGGATTGCACCCAAGAGTTTTTGATCGGGATAGTATCGATCGACATATTCCATTAAAAATAGGGTTTTCAAGCCATCAGTTAGCCAAGAGTTTTCTCTAGGGTCAACAAGAAAAGCCTCTGTTATATAATGATTTAAATACACATTCAATGCTTTTATCTCAAACTCAAACCGATCAGAAAATGGATGAAAAAATGAAGGAATTGCAGATAAACCAAAATAGGGTCGTTTTTTGTAATCCCTTTGGGAAAGTAACATTTTACTATGTGGAAATGCTCCAAGATACGCTCTTACAAATTCCTCAATTTGAACGAGGCTGAGGGTTGGATCCAGCATTTTTTCAGAAACCTCCTCTAAATCGGTACTAATTGCTATACCATTAATATTATAGGAAGCGTATTCCTTTGGGCTGATGTGAAACTGAATTTCTTTGGCTTTACTAATCGCTAGCGTAACGATCATTCGTTCATTGGCTTCGGTTGCTTTCCACTGGGTTAAATTAGAATTGATTAACAGCTTGTTGGGGATATTCCATTCGATAGAAAAGTTTGACGGCAAGGTGCTTATTTCTTCTAAATCCAAATTACTATTTGTAATCCACTTTCCATCAATATGGGGAGCCAACTGTATAAAGCAATTTTTTAAAAAATATTCATCATCTGAGATTTTTCCATACCCTGTATAGCGTGCATCGGGTAGTTCTATAGTATAGGTCAAGGAAACAGTAATCTGACTTCCTATCGCTAATACATCGTCTAGCGCAATTTGGATGATATCTAGTTGATTATCAGCTCGCTTCCAATCTATTTTATCGCCTTTTACGGTGATGTTTAAATCGGTTGTTTGTCCTCTTTTCGCTTTAGAACCAAGATAAAACCTGCGATCGTATTCTTCTGCAAAGCGTTGTGCTAATGGTGATTTTGAGGAGCTGTAGGCATGAGACCAGTCGTTTAGATATAAAGTTTCTAAAGGGGTTTCGGTAGTGTTGTGAAATTGTATAGTTTGGAAAACTTCAAGTGTTTTTTTCTTTTCTATGAGTTTTACCTTAAGATCATATTGAGGTATTGTTTCCTGACCATAAATGCTTGGTGAGAGGATAACGAACAACAGCATGAAAACCTTCAATATATATTTCACAAGTCTTAAAAATTCGGATGGTAAATTTCCTTGGGATGAAAATCTTTTAAACAGGTTAATACTTCTTCTTGGGTGTCAACCACCGAGAATAAATCAAGATCCTCTGGGCTAATCAGCTTTTCTTCAATTAGAGAAATCTTAACCCAGTCGATCAAGCCCTTCCAGAACTCAGTTCCAACAAGAATGATGGGGATGCGACTTATTTTTTTAGTTTGTATTAGGGTAAGGGATTCAAATAACTCGTCTAGAGTTCCAAAGCCTCCAGGCAAGACAACAAACGCCTGTGCATATTTAACAAACATTACTTTACGAATAAAAAAATATTCGAAAGAAAGGTTCTTGTCCTTATCGATGTAGGGATTTGAACTTTGCTCAAACGGGAGGGCTATGTTGAGTCCAACCGAAGGTCCATTTGCTTGTTGGGCGCCTTTATTTGCAGCCTCCATAATTCCAGGACCACCACCAGTAATGATACCATAGCCTGCTTTTGCGACGGCAGCAGCAACATCAGTTGCTAGTTTGTAGTAAGCGTGATCGGGCTGTGTTCTTGCAGAACCAAAAATAGATACACAAGGACCAATACTGTCCATTTTTTCATAGCCATGAACAAATTCGCCCATGATTTTAAATAACGACCAAGAGTCGTTGGTTTTGGTGGTATTCCAGCTTTTGTTTTTAGATTTTTGACTCATGGGTTATGGGTTGTATTTCTTTAGCTAAATAATGTGCCGTATGACTTTTTTGATTCTTGACAACTTCTTCTGGACTACCCTCTGCAATAATCTGACCACCATTTTTACCGCCCTCATATCCAATATCAATAATATGATCAACTTGCTTAATCACATCTATATTGTGTTCAATAATTACTACGGTATTTCCTTTATTTGCCAAATGATTCAATACTTCTAAAAGTACTCTAATATCCTCAAAATGCAAACCGGTAGTGGGTTCATCTAAAATAAATAAGGTATTTCCTGTATCGCGCTTAGATAATTCTGTTGCTAATTTTATTCTTTGTGCTTCACCACCGGATAGGGTTGTGGAAGATTGTCCAAGTGCTATATAGCCCAAACCAACATCTTGCAATGTTTTTAGTTTTCTGTAAATCTTCGGAATAAGCTCAAAAAAGGCACAGGCTTGATCAATCGTCATATTCAATACATCCGCAATTGATTTACCTTTAAAACGAATTTCGAGGGTTTCTCTATTGAAACGTTTCCCTTGACAGGTCTCGCATTCTACCAATACATCGGGTAAAAAGTTCATTTCGATTATTTTCATTCCACCGCCCATACAGGTTTCGCATCGACCTCCAGAGACGTTAAAACTAAAGCGACCGGGTTTATATCCTCTGATTTGAGCCTCAGGTGTTCGAGTAAATAAGCTTCGAATTTCGCTAAAAACCCCTGTATAGGTAGCCGGATTACTCCGTGGTGTTCTTCCAATAGGATTCTGATTTACATCAACAACTTTATCTAAGTGTTCTAAACCAGTAATTCCTTTGTGAGGAAGGGGTTTGGCCACTCCATTAAAGAAATGAGCATTCAGTATCGGATAGAGGGTTCCGTTGATCAAGGAAGATTTCCCGCTCCCAGAAACTCCCGTAATCCCTACCATTTTCCCTAAAGGAAGCGTAAGCGTTACATCTTTTAAATTATTTCCAGTACAATGGGACAACACCACCGACTTTCCATTTCCAGCTCTTCTTTCTTTGGGTATTTCGATACTTTTCTTGCCTGTTAAATATTGAGCCGTCAGTGAATTCATGCTTAGAATCTCGTCAGGTTTTCCTTCCGAGATGATTTCTCCTCCATTTTTTCCAGCAAAAGGACCAATATCAATTACATGATCTGCTTGTACAATCATGTCTTTATCGTGTTCCACAACGATCACTGAATTTCCAATGTCACGAAGAGCAAATAAAGACTGAATTAAACGTTCATTGTCTCTTTGATGTAATCCGATGCTCGGCTCGTCTAAGATATAAAGAACGCCCACCAGTTGTGATCCAATTTGAGTTGCAAGACGGATTCGTTGAGCTTCTCCACCAGATAAGGACTTTGAAGAACGATTAAGCGATAAATAATTGAGCCCAACATTCAATAGAAATTGAAGTCGCGTTTTAATTTCCTTAATTACATCTTCTCCGATTTTCATTTCATTTTTAGAAAGAAATTGAGGTAATTGATCGAACCAAGTGTACAGTTCATCAAGATCCATTTGCGCCAACTGAGCAATGTTCATGTCATTTATTTTGAAATAACGCGCTTCTTTTTTTAAACGAGAACCCTTACAGGATAAACATTCGTTTTGATCCATGAAGTCACTTGCCCAACGTTTTATATTAGTGGAAGTAGCTTGCTCGTATTGGTTTTTGATGAAGTTCTCAATCCCTTCATAATCAATTTTATAACTCCGAGTAATGCCTAAGGTTTTTGATTCTACGGTAAAGGTTTCAGCACCACCTTTCAATATAACATCAAGTGCTGTAGCAGGAATTTGATCTATAGGATCGGATAAATTAAAGTCATATCGCTGCGCGATGATATCCATTTGTTTGAAACTCCAGGAGTTTTTTTGAGCCCCAAGAGGAATGATTCCCCCGGCTTTAATCGATATAGAAGTATCTGGAATGATTTTTTGACGGTTTACAATTTGTTGGGTCCCGAGTCCTTTACACACTCCGCACATGCCTTTGGGTGAGTTGAATGAGAAGCTATTCGGTTCTGGATTTGGATATGCAATACCCGAAGACGGACACATCAAATTCCTACTGAAATAACGCACTTTACGGCTCTCTTCATCGTAAATCAATAAGGTATCGCCACCTTGATACATTGCGGTTATAAGGGATTCTTGGAAACGTTTTATTCCAGCTACACTGTCGCTCATACGAAGACGATCAATAACCAGCTCAATGTCGTGTGTTTTGTAACGATCCAATTTCATACCCGGAGAAAGTTCAACAATAACGCCATCTACCCGAACCTTGAGGAAGCCTTGACGGGCTAAATTTTCAAAGAGATCTCGATAATGACCTTTTCGTGACTTGATTATTGGAGCCAAAATCATGACACTTTTATTTGCGTAATCCTGTTGAATTAGTTCAGTGATTTGATCATCCGTATAACCGACCATCTTCTCTTGGGTTTGATGACTGTAAGCAGTACCAACACGAGCAAACAGCAAACGCAAAAAGTCATAAACT
Organism: Flavobacteriales bacterium UBA7430; assembly: GCA_002478765.1. GTDB lineage: Bacteria > Bacteroidota > Bacteroidia > Flavobacteriales > UBA7430 > UBA7430. The sequence continues at coordinate 159 of DLQO01000070.1, read as the reverse complement.
TCTGTAATTGTTCCAACAGTAGAACGTGGACTTTTAGAAGTAGTCTTTTGTTCAATTGCTATTACAGGGGAGAGGCCATCAATTTTATCAACTTCGGGACGCTCTAGGTTTCCTAGAAACTGTCGTACATAGGCGGAAAAAGTTTCCATATAACGCCGC
>DLQO01000059.1 GCA_002478765.1 Flavobacteriales bacterium UBA7430 | reverse complement strand
GATTTCTTTCCAGAATTCTTCACGCAGCTCTTTCACCTCTTTTATTCCACTTTCGAGGTCTTTTTTGTTTCGAGCCATCCCACAATTTTCCCAGATGATTTTTCCGAGTTTTTTGTGGAAATAGTCTACAGATTTTGAGCCTTTGTTGTTAATGAAAAAGTCCAAACGTTCTTTTACATTTTTCTCTGCTTGTTCAAATTCAGCATGTTCTGTAGAAATCTTTTCTGTACGGATATCGTCCGCAAGATAGTTAGATATCGTATATGGAAGTACAAAATAGCCATCAGCTAAACCTTGCATCAAAGCAGATGCTCCCAAACGGTTAGCGCCATGATCAGAGAAATTGGCCTCCCCAGCAGCAAACAATCCAGGAACCGTAGTCTGAAGGTTATAGTCAACCCAAACTCCACCCATGGTGTAGTGAACAGCAGGGTAAATTTTCATGGGCATTTCGTACGGATTTTCTGCTGTAATCTTCTCGTACATTTGGAATAAATTCCCATATCGTGCAGCAACGGTATCTTTACCCATTCTACTGATCGCATCTGAGAAATCTAAAAATACAGCTTGTCCTGTTTTGTTAACACCAAATCCAGCATCACAACGCTCTTTGGCTGCACGAGACGCAACATCTCGAGGCACTAAATTTCCAAACGCTGGATATTTTCTTTCTAAGTAATAGTCTCTGTCTTCTTCAGCAATACCAAGTGCAGTCTTCTTTCCATTAGCAATGGCTTGAGCATCCTCTTTTTTCTTAGGCACCCATATACGACCATCATTACGGAGGGATTCCGACATTAAGGTTAATTTGGACTGGTGATCACCTGAAACAGGAATACACGTTGGGTGTATTTGTACATAGCATGGATTTCCGAAAAGCGCACCGCTTTTGTAAGACTTCCAGCCTGCTGTACAATTTGATCCCATAGCATTGGTTGAAAGGAAGAATACATTTCCATAACCTCCAGACGCAATAACTACAGCGTGGGCAGAGTGTCGCTCTATTTCACCAGTAATAAGATTTCGAGCGATAATTCCTCTTGCTTTCCCGTCTACTTTAACAATATCCATCATTTCATGACGGTTGTACATGGTGACGCTACCCTTGTTGATTTGACGACTTAAGGCTTGGTATGCACCAATCAATAATTGTTGCCCCGTTTGACCTTTTGCATAAAAAGTTCGTTGAACTTGTACTCCACCAAAAGATCGGTTGTCTAGTAATCCACCATACTCGCGTGCAAAAGGAACCCCTTGTGCAACACATTGATCGATGATGTTCGTGGATACCTCAGCTAACCGGTAAACGTTTGCTTCTCGAGATCTGTAATCACCACCCTTAATCGTGTCATAAAAAAGACGGTATGTACTGTCTCCATCATTTTGATAGTTTTTGGATGCGTTAATACCTCCTTGAGCGGCAATGGAGTGCGCTCTTCGAGGAGAGTCTTGGAAACAGAAAGATTTTACATTGAATCCCATTTCACCTAAAGAAGCTGCTGCAGAAGCACCTGCTAACCCTGTTCCGACAACAATGATGTCGATATTTCTTCTGTTAGAAGGGTTAACAAGCTTTGCATCGGCTTTGTATTGGGTCCATTTATCAACTAAAGGACCTTCTGGAATGTTGTCGAATAATTTCGTCATGTCTTAAAGTTGTGTAAAATAGAAATAGATTGGAAATGAAATAAATCCTAAAGTAATGAGAACTGCAAAAGCTGTTCCTAGTTTTTTGATCGTTGGCGTGTATTTTTTGTGACGAAGTCCTACGGACTGAAAAGCAGATTGGAATCCGTGGTTTAAATGCGAGCCCAATAAAATCATTGCAACAACATATATTGCGGAATACCATGGTTGTTTAAAGGCAGTAATCACAATATTGTACATGTCTTTAATGACTTCTCCATTGCTGTCAATAGCCATAGAGATTTCACCAAATTTGTATTGATACCAAAACGACTGTAGGTGCAGGACTAAAAAAGCGAGAATAATTGAACCGGTAAGCCCCATATTTCTGGAATACCATGAGCTATTCTTTTTATCCATGGCATACTTTACAGGTTGTGCCGCTTTGTTTGCTTTAGTTAAGAGTACCGCATCAATAATGTGCGCTAAAAATCCAGCGACCAATATGATTTCCATAACACGGATGATTGGGTTTGAGGACATAAAACGAGTATACTCGTTAAATTTCACAGGATCTGTGTATAAAGCCACGTTTCCAATAAGGTGTACTAAAAGAAAACTGCACAGAAATAAGCCTGTAATAGCCATCAAGTACTTCCTTCCTAATGATGATGAAAATAATCCAGCGTTGTTGCTCATGATAATTTCCTTTTCTTGGTTTTTAAAAAAGTAATTTTTAATTCGGTTATGCAAATTTACGACACAAACGGCTAGCAGACAACCATCAGATTAATTAATATTGATTCTTAATAGGTTAAATACCACATTTTATAAACTTATATTTGTGTACTTGGAATATATAGATAAATTAAAAAACAATGAAATACGAAAAAATCGAACAGGCTCTGTTCATTAATAATAGAAAACGTTTCTGTAAAGAACTTAAACCAAAGTCATTGGCAATTTTTAATTCCAATGATATAATGCCTACAAACGGGGATGGTACGATGCCTTTTCGACAGAATAGTGATTTATTCTATTTGTCAGGGATCGATCAAGAAGAGTCTCTTTTACTTCTTTTTCCAGATTGTTCAAACCCGGAGTTAAGGGAAGTATTATTTGTTAAAGAAACCAATGATCATATTGCCGTTTGGGAGGGTGCTAAATTAAATAAAAAGCAATCTTTTGAAATATCAGGAATAAAAACGGTTTACTGGTCGGATCATTTGGAGTCAATCCTTTCGAGCATCATAGATGAGGTTGAAAATATTTATTTGAATCGTAACAAACATTCCAGAGCAACGATAGAGGTAGAGACACGTGATGCTCGATTTGCGAAGTGGGTACGAGGCGCACATGCAAATCATGACTATGAATGCAGCGCATCCATCATGCATCATCTTCGGGCTGTTAAGGAAGTTCAGGAGGTTGAACTTATTCAAAAGGCATGTAATCTTACTGAGTCAGCCTTTCGAAGAATACTCAAAAAGATCAAGCCCGGCACGATGGAGTTTGAAATAGAAGCGGATATTATCCATGAATTTGTGCGCAATAGGTCGCGAGGATTTGCCTACGCACCCATTATAGCCTCGGGTAAAAATGCCTGTATTTTGCATTACACAGACAACAATGCAGTTTGTAAAGAAGGAGATGTTATTTTAATGGATTTCGCTGCTGAATATGCTAATTATGCTTCTGATTTAACACGATGTGTTCCTGTGAGTGGTAAATTCACTAAGAGACAAAAAGACGTGTACAATGCTGTGTTGAGAGTAATGAAGTCGGCGACAAAGATGTTGGTTCCTGGAACTCTTTTGTCTGAATACAACAAAAAAGTTGGACGATTCATGGAGCAAGAGTTACTGGGCTTGGGATTGCTCACTCAATCGGATGTAGACAATCAAAGTCCAGAATCTCCGGCTTACAGAAAGTATTTTATGCATGGGACTTCTCACTTTTTGGGCCTGGATGTTCATGATGTAGGGTCGTTTTCTAGAATTTTGGAAGCGGGTATGGTTTTTACTTGTGAGCCCGGAATATACATTCCTGAAGAAAATTTAGGAATACGTTTAGAGAACGATATTTTAGTGACTGAAAATGGTCCTTTAGACCTGATGGCAAACATACCTATTGAAGCTAATGATATTGAATTTTTAATGCGTAATCAGTAAGCTTACATTCAGAAATTCTTTTGGTAATCACGAAAAAAATGAGATTGTAAATGCCCTATTTTTTACACGACAACGTAAATTTACACTATGAAGTTCATGGTTCAGGTGACGTTGTCCTGCTTATTCATGGTTTTTTGGAAAGTTCTAACATGTGGGATGATGTTGTGCCTACGCTATCTAAAAATAAGCAAGTTTTATGTCTCGATTTACCTGGATTTGGCAAATCCGATTGTGAACGTAAAATTCATACGATGTCTTTTTTTTCGACTTGTATAGATGCGCTGTTGATCGAATTAAAAATTAACGATTGCACTTTAATAGGTCATTCTATGGGAGGGTATGTTGCCCTTGCTGCTCTTAATGTTTGTCCAGAAAAAATAAATCATATCTGCTTGTTTCACTCAACGGCAATGTCTGATTCTGAAGATCGAAAGAAAAATCGTGAACGAGCAGTTGCTTCGATTGAATACAAAAAAAGTGTTTATCTAAAAACATCAATTCCTTTTTTATTTCAAGAAATTTTCCTGAAAAGGGGCGCCATGAAGATAGATAAAATGGTTGCAGAAGCCAATGAATTCAGTGAAACAGCTATCATAGCTGCCCTTAAAGGGATGGCGCAAAGAAGAGACACGAACCGTGTTCTGAAAATGTTTAGCGGAAAGAAGACTTACATTTTCGGTGCGGAAGACCCTGTTTTGTCTTCTTTAAGCCTCAAGCAAGAAGCATTGGAAAACGATGCAACCTTCATAGAAATCAAAGATGCGGGACATATGAGTCATTTAGAAGCTCCTGAAAAAGCTCTAGAAGCCATCAAAAAGGCAACCTCTTAATTACGCATCTTTTTGATGAGAATTCCACCCTTGCGCTGTCAGCGGGATTGCCTTAGCATCGTGTGTGATAAGGTGAACTCCTGAGCTTTTTTCGGTCATATAACCGATGATTGTCATGTTCGGGTTGGCTTTGATTTTTTCGTAATCATTCTGAGCTACAGTGAAAAGTAGTTCATAATCTTCCCCGCCATTGAGCGCGCAAGTAACTCCGTTTAAATTGAATTCTTCTGCAATGGTCATCACCGTTGGGTCAACAGGAATTTTTTCTTCATAGACTTGAAGTCCTGCATCAGAAGATTTAGCTAAGTGCAGGAGTTCTGATGATAAACCGTCTGAAATATCAATCATAGAAGTCGGTTTCAAATCCATTTTTTTGAACATTTCCACCACATCTTTACGCGCTTCGGGTTTTAGTTGTCTTTCGAGAACATACTCAGATCCATGTAAGTCAGGTTGCATGTTTTTATCTTCCATAAAAACAGCCTTTTCACGTTCTAAAATTTGCAATCCCAGATATGCGCCGCCTAAGTCTCCTGTTGTAACAATTAAATCTTTCTCACCAGCTCCAGAACGGTACACGATATCCTCTTCTTTTGCCATGCCCATTGCAGTAACACTAATCATGAGGCCAGACAACGAACTGGTTGTATCCCCACCAATTAAATCTACCTCGTATTGTTTACAGGCAAGTTTAACTCCTGCATACAACTCCTCTACAGCCTCTAGAGGAAAACGATTCGAAAGCGCTAAAGAAACTGTTATTTGAGTAGGAATGACATTCATGGCGCAGATGTCTGACAGGTTTACAACAACAGCTTTATACCCCAGATGCTTCAGCGGTGCGTATGAAAGGTCAAAATGCACACCTTCAACCAATAAGTCTGTGGATACAACTTGGCAAAATGCTCCGCATTTAATCACAGCAGCATCGTCTCCTACGCCTTTTAGTGTGGAGTCATTGTAATGCTCGATATCCTTTGTAATGTGATCGATTAATCCGAACTCTCCTAAGCTAGAGATGGATGTAAATTTTTGCTCTTTGTTTTCGAATATACTCATGCTGTAAAATTATGTTTTTTTATCGCAGATTGATTCTATAAAATTCGATTTATAGATATTTTTATTTCGTATCTTTGCAAAATAGAAATAACGACTTAGAATTGATTAAAATAATAGTAAGTTAAATATGGTAAGTGTAACTGAAACAGCAAAGAAAAAAATCTATTCTCTATTAGAGGAAGATGGGCTTGGTAAAGATGCCTTTGTAAAGGTGGGAGTGTCTAGTGGTGGATGTTCAGGTTTATCTTATAAATTAGACTTTACTAAAGACCGTTTGGAGGGAGATAAGCTCATTGAAGACAATGAGGTTCGAATTTTGGTAGACAAAAAAAGCCTGCTATATCTTGCCGGAACAGAGTTAGACTTCTCAGGAGGGTTAAATGGCAAAGGGTTTACTTTTAATAATCCCAACGCAACACGAACATGTGGTTGTGGGGAATCATTTGCAATATAGTTGTCCGGAAACATTAGGTTTAGAGCGTTTCCCAATCGAATTTTTAACTTTTAATTAGACATAAAGTTGACAGAAGAAGACAAAATATTACACGAGGTCACCAATTCCGAGTACAAATACGGTTTTGTGACCGATATTGAATCTGACACGATTAGTAAGGGTTTGAATGAGGACGTAATTCGCCTGATTTCAATGAAGAAAAATGAGCCTGAATGGTTGTTGGATTGGCGGTTGGATGCATTCAAGAAATTTAAAGAGATGACGGAGCCTGACTGGGCGAATGTTACGTACAAAAAACCCGATTTACAATCGATTTCTTACTACTCTGCTCCCAAGCCAAAGAAAACCTTAGAAAGTCTTGATGAGGTAGATCCTGAGTTGTTGAAGACTTTTGAAAAGCTTGGTATTTCTCTTGAGGAACAAAAAAGACTATCTGGAGTTGCTGTTGACATTGTTGTCGATTCGGTTTCTGTTGCAACATCATTTAAAGAGAAGTTAGGAGAACTTGGAATCATATTTTGTTCCATCAGTGAAGCGATACAAGAACATCCTGAATTGGTTAGAAAATACATTGGATCTGTAGTTCCCAAAACCGACAACTACTATTCAGCCCTCAACTCAGCGGTGTTTACAGACGGATCTTTTTGCTACATCCCAAAAGGCACTAGATGTCCTATGGAGCTGTCTACATATTTCCGTATCAATCAAGCGGGGACGGGTCAGTTTGAGCGAACGTTACTGATTGCAGATGAAGGGTCTTATGTTTCTTATCTAGAAGGTTGTACAGCCCCATCACGAGATGAAAATCAACTTCATGCTGCTGTGGTAGAATTGGTTGCAATGGATAACGCAGAGATTAAATACTCTACGGTTCAGAACTGGTACCCAGGAAATAAAGAGGGTAAAGGTGGTGTATTCAATTTTGTAACCAAGAGAGGGATCTGTCACAATCATGCAAAAATATCATGGACTCAGGTAGAAACTGGATCTGCAGTTACTTGGAAATATCCATCGTGTATTTTGAAAGGTGACTATTCTATTGGAGAATTCTTTTCTGTTGCTGTAACAAACAATTATCAACAAGCCGATACAGGAACAAAAATGATCCATATTGGTAAAAACACTAAGAGTACCATCATTTCTAAAGGAATTTCTGCTGGAAACAGTAATGGGAACTACCGTGGTTTAGTCAAGATAATGAAAGGCGCTGAAAATGCTAGAAATTTTTCTCAGTGTGATTCATTACTAATGGGAGATACCTGTGGCTCACACACTTTCCCTTACATCGAGGTAAAAAATAAAACAGCACGAATCGAGCATGAAGCGACTACCTCTAAAATCGGAGAAGATCAACTTTTCTATTGCAACCAAAGAGGTATCGGAACTGATGAAGCAATAGGCTTGATTGTTAATGGATACTGTAAAGACGTATTAAATCAGCTTCCTATGGAATTTGCCGTAGAAGCACAAAAATTACTTTCACTTTCATTGGAAGGGAGTGTAGGTTAAACCAAAGAAACAGAACATGCTTAAAATACAAGATTTAAAAGTTGAGATTGAAGGGAAGGAAATTATCAAAGGTCTCAACTTAGAAATAAATAAAGGTGAAGTACACGCCATCATGGGTCCAAATGGAGCTGGTAAGAGTACGCTTTCAGCCGTTATTGCTGGTCGTGAAGAATACGAAGTAACCGGTGGTAAGATTGAGTTTGAAGGAAAAGACATCATGGATCTTGCTCCTGAGGAGCGAGCTCATGCAGGTGTTTTTCTTTCTTTCCAGTATCCCGTGGAGATTCCCGGAGTTTCTGTTACAAACTTCATCAAGACAGCGATTAACGAAAATCGTAAAGCAAAAGGTTTAGATGCGATGGAAGCTAAGGACCTATTGAAATTGATGCGAGAAAAGCAACAATTACTTGAGATGGATAAGACCTTCATGTCCCGATCCATTAACGAAGGGTTTTCTGGAGGAGAAAAGAAAAGGAATGAGATTTTTCAAATGGCTATGTTAGATCCTAAGCTTGCCATTTTGGATGAAACAGATTCTGGATTGGATATAGATGCCTTAAGAATTGTTGCAAATGGCGTAAATAAGCTCAAAGGTGAAGACAATGCAGTTATGGTAATTACCCATTACCAGAGACTCTTAGACCATATAATCCCTGATTTTGTTCATGTTTTATTTGACGGTAAAATCGTTAAATCGGGAGACAAAAATCTAGCGTTAGAGCTTGAGGAGAAAGGGTATGATTGGATCAAACAAGAGCTTAAGTAAGCTTGACTTGCTAATGAAAGCTAATTTTTAACTTTTAATTTTTACCATTGAATTTAAAAGATAAACTTATTAACTCCTTTGAGAACCTAGTACAGAGTTCAAACGGTTCCGAAGCGGAGCATGTAGGAACAAAACGTACCGAGAGTATGGCTGTTTTTACTGCCCAAGGATTTCCTTCAATGAAAGATGAAGAGTGGAAATACACTCCGCTAAATAAAAGTATCAAACGTGATTATCAGTTAGAGTCTCAGTTTAGTACTGACGTTAAGTCTTCGGAAGTAGATTCATTTTTATGTTCTGGAATTGATTCCTACAAGCTTGTATTTGTGAATGGAGTATTTAGCAGCGCTCTATCGAACACTACGAGTCAAGAGAATTTCTTCGTTACAAACCTCAAAGATGCTTTTTCTGGAGATTCAGAGATTTTCAATGAGTATTTTGGAAAACTCGCCGACACGCAACAAAGTATGGTTGCTTTAAATACGGCCTTTGCGAAAGAGGGTGCTTTTATCTACGTAAAAGCAGGATCTGTTGTGGACAAGCTCATTCAAATCATCTACATCAACAATGATAATTCTGAAGCTCAACTGAGTCAAGTTCGAAACCTATTTGTTGTCGAAGATAGAGCAGAAGTTCAAATTTTAGAACGTCATCAATCCCTTACAGATGAGTACGTGTTCACTAATGTAGTGACTGAAACCTCTGTAGGTAACGAAGCGCATTTCAAGCACTTTAAAGTTCAAAATAACTTAGATCAGACGACACTTGTTGATAGTACATTTGTTCAGCAAGGAGCAAAAAGCTCGTCCTTAGTTGACACTTTTGCTTTCGGAGGAGATCTGACCAGAAACAACTTGCATTTTGAATTTTCGGGTGAATATGCTGAAGCCAATATGGATGCAATCACTCTGTTGAAAGGAGACACGATCGTAGATCATCATACTTTTGTAGATCATGCTGTGCCTAATTGTCAATCCAATCAGTTGTACAAAGGAATTTACGATGAGAAATCGAAAGGAGTATTTAACGGAAAGGTCATGGTGCGTAAAGACGCTCAAAAAACAAATGCATTTCAGCAAAACAACAATTTGTTGTTGACAGATTTAGCTGCCATTGATACGAAGCCTCAATTGGAAATTTTTGCAGATGATGTTGCATGCTCCCATGGTTGTACCATCGGACAATTAGACGATGAAGCATTATTCTACATGCAGTCCAGAGGAATTCCTATCAAAGAAGCTAAAGCCTTTTTGATGTTTGCTTTTGCTGGGGACACACTAAAAAATATTACCATTCCTGAGCTCAAAGCCCAGCTCATAAATTTGGTAGCACAAAAACTAAATGTCAATCTAGAGTTGAATGAACTAAATATATAAATGGCAGTAGACATCGACCATATTCGCGCCCAATTTCCGGCCCTTCATCAAGAAGTTAATGGACATCCTTTGATTTATTTTGACAATGCAGCAACAAGTCAAAAGCCAAAAATGGTTGTAGATGCAATTGCCCATTATTACAACAAGGAGAATAGCAATATACACCGTGGTGTACACTATTTAAGTCAAAAAGCTACCGACAAATATGAGTTGGCACGAGAGGCTGTTCGACGCTTTATAAACGCAGCGTCTACTGAAGAGATTATCTTTACACGTGGCACAACTGAGGCCATCAATTTAGTATCCACTTGCCTATCTAATTGGCTTTTTAAAGCGGGAGATGAAATCATCATATCAGCTATAGAGCATCATTCCAATATTGTTCCTTGGCAAATGGCTTGTGAACAATCAGGAGCGACACTTAAGGTTATTCCTGTTTTAGATTCGGGAGAACTTGACATGGATGCTTACCGTGCGCTACTGAGTGATAAAACAAAGTTAGTTACTGTAAATCATATTTCAAACGCCTTGGGAACGGTCAACCCTGTTGAAGAGATAACTTTTTTGGCGCAAGAAAAAGGTGCCTTAGTACTTATTGATGGTGCTCAAGCGACACCTCACATGACTGTTGACGTTCAGTCTTTAAATTGTGATTTCTATTGTTTTTCTGCGCATAAAATGTACGGTCCCACGGGCGTTGGGATTCTGCATGGAAAAAAAGAAATATTAGATAAAATGCCACCTTACCACGGAGGTGGAGAAATGATCAAAGAGGTCAAATTTGAAGGAACGACTTACAATGACTTGCCTTTTAAATTTGAAGCAGGTACACCAAATATTGTTGGTGGAGTCGCTATAGAAGCTGCCATCAGATTTATTGAAGAAATAGGTATAGAGAATATAGCTCAGCAAGAAGCTGAATTACTGGCTTATGCAACTGAAAAGTTACAAGAAGTTGGAGGCATACGATTTATTGGAGAGGCCAAAGAAAAGGCAGGTGTTGTATCTTTCATTATTGATGGTGTTCATCCTTATGATGCCGGAACGATACTCGATAAATTAGGAATTGCTATACGAACAGGCCATCATTGTGCTCAGCCGGTAATGGATCGGTATTCAATTCCCGGAACGATGAGAGCTTCTTTTGCAGTATACAATACAAAGGAAGAAATAGACACGTTTATTGAAGGTGTGAAAAAAGTGAAACAATTATTTTCATAAATGACTATTCTAGAGATACAAGAGGAGATAATCGAAGAATTTGATATGTTCGATGATTGGATTCAGAAATACGACTATTTGATTGAGTTGAGCAAGAGTGTTCCATTGATTGATGAGGCAGATCGAGTAGAAGGAAACTTAATCAAAGGCTGCCAATCTAAAGTATGGTTGCACGCAAAAAAGGAAGGTGAACATGTTCGGTTTATGGCAGATAGTGATGCGATTATAACCAAAGGAATTGTAGCTCTTTTAGTTCGTGTGCTAGACGGTCAAAAATGTCAAGACATCATTGATAATGAATTACATTTCATTGATGCAATTGGCTTGAGAGAGCATTTATCAATGACTCGATCCAACGGTTTGGTTTCCATGATTAAGCAAATGAAAATATACGCGCTGGTATTTCAAGCAAAGTAGGACTCAATAGAATATAAACTTAGAGGTATAAACCTAAAATAAAAGAGCATGAACGAAGAAGAAATGCAAGCCATAGGCGAAAAAGTAGCAGAAGTACTCCATGGTATTTACGACCCTGAAATTCCTGTAGATATTTATGAATTAGGTTTAATTTACGACGTTCGTGTGAGTGATCAAGGCGATGTAGAAATTGACATGACTTTGACGTCTCCCTCATGTCCTGTGGCAGAAACAATGCCCGAAGAAGTTCGAGAGAAAGTTAGCTCTATTGATGAGGTTAACGAAGCAAAAGTGATTATGGTTTTTGAGCCTACTTGGACCAAAGATATGATGAGTGAAGAAGCCAAACTTGAGTTGGGGTTTTTGTAAAGCGAAATCGAGTTATAAAGGAGAATTCCTAAACGTTTTTATAGAATGGATCAAATCATTAACAAAGTAGCGCAATCTGGATTAATAACGCTCAACCTAGAAGACTATTATGATTCCGGTACTAGGGAGTTTATTGACCTGAAAGAACACCTTTACGAAGGATTGATACTTCGTGAGCGAGACTTTAGAGATTTTGTAAAATCGAATGATTGGTCCTTTTATCAAGATGCAAATGTGGCTATAGATATTACGACTGATGCGATTGTTCCTGCTTGGGCTTTTATGCTAGTTGCTTCTGCTGTGTCTCCTTTTGCAAAGACTATTATCAAAGGATCTTTAGCAGACCTAAACAAGCATTTGTATACTTTGGCTCTACACAAAATTGATTTAAATCAATTTCAAGACCGATTAGTCATCGTGAAAGGCTGTTCAAATGTTCCGGTTCCAGAATCAACTTACGTAGAGCTTTGCAATATGCTCCAACCGGTAGTTAAATCATTGAGTTACGGTGAAGCTTGCTCAAAAGTGCCACTGTATAAGAGAAGGTAGAACTTTACTTGAGAACTTATTTACCAAGCATTTTTGAATTTCTTGTTTTTGGCGTATTGTATGGTTTGAGTCAAGTACTCTTCGGTGTTATACAAGGGCATGGGTACAATTGATTCCAACAGTTTTGTATCGAACTCGTAGGGGCTAGATGTTATGTATTTATTTAGATGCAGTCCGATGGTTTTGTAGTAAATATCTTCCAATTTATTTTTCGCATCCAAAACAAAATTAGCATCGGAGGTGTTTACAAAGGTGTAATTTTCAAATCCTACGGCATCAATAATTTTTTTCATTCCTTTGAGTACATTGGTATTGTTACGCTGAACTATATTCAATTGCGGTATGTTTTTCGTGAAAACTTTCGAGATGACTTTTGCAGCGTAATCAACAGGAACAATATTCAGACCCGTTTTGTTGTTGAGAGCAAGACGAATTCGAGTTTCTTTGTTCGCAGGTTTGTTGTAGAAGAATTTTCCGACAAGATAATACACCATGTATTTTGAGATGAAGTACTTTGAGTCACGAAAAATATTACCCCCTAAAACACTAGGTCGTAATATTTGTATTTCTAAATCCAATTCAAGACCCTTCTTACGGAGGAATTTTTCAGTTGCATGTTTTGATGCTTCGTAGAAGTTTCTGAATTGTGGTTTTTTATTGTGATAATCATTGTCGATAACTCCACCAATATCACCAATGCTGAATGCTGTACTTATGTAGGTGAATTTTGTTATGAATGATGAAAAAGCTCCAAAGATTGTTTTCGTAAACTCTAGATTTTCTCGATAGAGTAATTCTTTTTGTGAGATATCGGTACTCAGATTAACACATCCAGCCGAATGAATGAAATAGTTTTTATCTGACCCAGATAAATAGTTGTTTGGTTTTAGAAAATCAGAGCTTTCCAATACGACCATTTTTTTTAGAAGTCCGACTTTATTTTGAGCAATTGGTTTTGGAGCCGCATCATTATTAATGATGCTCTTTAGCCTTGCATCTGCAGATATTTCCCCTTTTTTTCGAATCAAAAGAAAAATCTTTTCAATGCCTTCATTTTGAAGTAATTGATACAGAATTTGAGACCCTAAAGTTCCTGTTACACCAGTTAGTATGACATTCATCGGTTTGTTTTTACAAAAGTAATATTTATTATTCTAAGCATTTGACGTAACATTGGATTTGGTTCAATGAAGGTAGTAAAGACAAGTTTTACAGGTTAGTCTAATTCTTCAGACAGCAATTTAAATTCTAATTTTGGAGACATTTTTTCGTAAACAATACGATATACGGAGTCTGTTATTGGCATTTTTACCTGAAATTCTTTGTTGATTTCTTTGATGCACTTAACGGCATAATAACCCTCAGCAATCATATTCATATCCATCTGAGCTGTTTTAACGGAATAGCCTTTGCCAATATAAGTCCCAAAGGTTCTGTTTCGACTGAACTTTGAGTAAGCGGTTACCAATAAGTCTCCCAGATAAGCAGAATCCTTGATATCCCTATTGATAGGATGAACGGTGTCTACAAACCGCTTTATTTCTCGAATTGCATTGGAAACTAAAACGGAAAGATAATTGTCTCCATAGCCGAGCCCATGAGCAATACCTGCTGCTACCGCGATTACGTTTTTTAATACGGCAGAATACTCGGTTCCATAAATATCATCTGAGGTCGTTGTTTTTATATAGCGACAAGATAATTTCTGAGCCATAAACTCACTTGTATCTGAATCTTCACATGCAACAGTTAAATAGGAAAGACGCTCTAGAGCGACTTCTTCTGCATGACAAGGTCCGGTAATCACACCAATTTGATGACTAGGAACATGATATTCATTTTGTAAGTACTCTCCTACGATCTGATTGTGTTCTGGAATAATCCCTTTGACAGCTGAAAAAAAAGTTTTCGTACTTAAATCAATTCCAATTTCCGACAGTGTGGTATGCAAGAATGCTGAGGGAACAGCTAGAATAATGATTTCTGCAGTTTTGCAAATGGTTTCTAAGTCACTGTTAACCGCTACAATATTCGTGTCTATGAGTACATCACTCAAATAACGAGGATTGTGTTTTGTTTCTTTGATGTGTTGGGCAGCTTCCTCGTTACGCATCCACCAAAAAAGTTCATCAACGTTATGGGTTAACATTTTCACAATCGCTGTTGCCCAACTTCCTCCTCCTATTACCGCAATTCTTTTTTGTATATTCATTTATTCTTTCTCAAATGAAAATCTGTTTTCTTCCTAGCCCATCATTAGTATGAAAGATTATATGAAAGAAATACGACGTGATTCAGCTTCAAAGTTAATCTTTTCTCCATCATCATTTGGTTTGTGATAATCGTCATGTTATCCAGTCCAAAAATGTAAACAAGGAATTCCTTTAAGCAGTAATTTTGTGCGGGAAGAAATACAGCGAAAACAAAAAAGAAAGGTACTAGTTCTTGTTTCACAAACAAATCCAACAACCTTACATTTTATGTACTCATTGATATTGGTTCTTTTGCAGTATGCAAGTTACCTAGCAATAAGTCACGGTTTTTTAATAGGCACGCTTATTGTTGCCCTCGACGTAGTAAACAAAAGCTTTGTTGACCACCTTATTACCTCCCAGAGTAGGATAGTCTCCGGTGAAGTACCAGTCTCCTTTATGATTAGGGCATGCTTCATGAAGTCCACTGATGCTTTGAAAAATGATTTCCACTTTTGTGCTGATATCTTCTGGCTTGAGAAGCTC
>DLQO01000017.1:30006-31570 GCA_002478765.1 Flavobacteriales bacterium UBA7430 | reverse complement strand
GCGTGGCTAATGATTTTGTTTTGACCTCCGGACACTGATGAAGAATTTTAGACGCGTATACATCAGAAAGGATTGTATTTTTGGTTCCGATGATTCCTACGCTATGAGCTTTTGAAGTAGTGGTAAAATTAATGACTGGGTCGATGACATTAACAGCAATGGCCTTTTGATTGCAAATGTTTTTAACGGTTTCAAAGGCTAATGCAGATGCAGTATTACAAGCAACGACCACCATTTTACAATTTTGATTGAGAAGAAATTTGGTGATGTTTTTACTGTAGTGAATAATTGCATCTTTAGACTTGTCTCCGTAGGGCAGGTGCTTTGTGTCACCAAAGTAAATGATGTTTTCATTGGGCATCAATTTGGCAATTTGATGTCCAACCGTTAAACCTCCGATACCGGAGTCAAAAATCCCTATGGCGTCTGTTTTATTCATTCAAAAAAAAACATCCTCGAGAGGATGTTTGATAAAAAATATTTATTCGATACCTAATTTTGTTTTCACAAGAGGCATAATGTCTCGAGATTCATCCCCATATACAATAGATCCCAAACTGATGTCGAAGATGTATATGTAACCATTTTCGGAAGCGACTGCATTGATGGCATTCTGTGCCTTTTCCAGAAGAGGTGCAAGCACTTCATTTCTCTTTTGCTGAACTCCTTCTTGACTCGTTTGTTGAAACTGCTGGATGCGCAATTCTAAGTCTTGAATTTCTTTAATTTTAGCTTCTTTCACAACTTCAGTCATCAGAGCTTCACTCGCTTGAAATTCACCTGCTTTGGTTTGGTACTCCCCATACATAGCTTGCAGCTGCGTTTCTAACATTTTACTGTATTCTTGTATTTTTTTATCCGCATCAGCTGTTTCAGGCATCGTCATAAGTAGCTGTTCTGAATGTATATGACCAAACTTTTCCTGAGCAATTAAATTGCTGGTTAAACAAGTAAATAAGATAAGTACTATGGATGCAATTCTTTTCATTTTTCGTTGTTATTGAGATTAATAGTTATAGCCAAGTCGGTCAAGAATTTTTTCACTTTTGTCAAGGTTTTCATCAGCATAAAGCATTAAAAGATCGCTTGATTTGTCAAAGATGACCCCATACCGAGCTTCTTTAGCATATTCTTGAATCGTATTGTAAATTAGGTTCTGTATGGGTCTTATAAGTTCTTCTTGTTTTTTATATAAATCACCTTCTGCGCCAAACCTTTTTTGTTGCAAGTCTTTAACTTCTTGTTCTTTTTTGATGATTTCGTCTTCTCTAGCTTGACGCATCTTGTCGGTAAGTAAAACCTTATCGGTTTGATAGGCTCGATATAGATTGTCTATTTTCTGGTAAGCCTTTTCTATATCTTCCTGCCATTGGTATGAAAGATTGTCAAGTTCATTTTTAGCTTCCTTATATTCAGGGATGTGATCCAATATAAACTGAGAGTCTACATATGCAAACTTCTGAGCTTTAAGGCCAGCCGAAATAAGAAAAATACTTAGAATTAAGAGAAACTTTTTCATAGTGCGAATTTATATAAATTAAAATTGTTGACCAATGGAGAAATG